>JANPGT010000729.1:0-2176 GCA_031424135.1 Chitinophagaceae bacterium | reverse complement strand
GTAAAGAGGGTGGGGGATCTCACTTTTGCCATCTGTAAGGAAGTACTTGATGATGTGCACCTGGTGGCGGAAGGAAAAGTATGTTCCACTATATTAAAATTATACAATGAAGATGCGATTGTAGTAGAACCTGCAGGCGCTATGTCTATTGCTGCACTGGATGATTTTGCCAATGAAATAAAATATAAAACAGTTGTGTGCATTGTAAGCGGCAGCAATAATGATATAGACCGAATGCAGGAGATAAAAGAACGCAGCCTGCAGTACGAAGGGTTGAAACACTATTTCCTGGTACGTTTTGCACAACGCCCCGGCGCGCTGAAAGAATTCGTAAACCATGTACTGGGCCCCAACGATGATATCACCCGGTTTGAATACATGCAGAAACACAACAAAGAAACCGGTCCTGCACTGGTGGGTATTGAATTAAAAGACCGGCAGGATTATGAATTGCTGCTGAAGAATATGAAACTTTACCAGATTAACTATACCGAACTGAACAAAAACGATAATCTGTTTGGCTACCTGGTATAGGGTTTTGTTGATTGGTTGACCGGTCGTTCGCGCCGCATTGGCCTATCAGGTGATTGTCAGATCGGTCATTGCTGGTTCCGCAATCGCTAAGCAGAATCTAATGTTTTGAAAATCAGACAAATCAAACATTTACAATTCCGACATCAACCATTGGCTGAACATTGTAATTTTCAGGTTGTTGTACATGCTGTTTATTACCAACAAACCTGAAAAACTTATTGAACTGGTTTGAACGAAATTTGTCTATTTATTTGTATTTTTAAGCGATTGTTGCTTGCTGCCTAAACATCCATCCCGGAAAACTGCTAAATTATTGAAAATTATCTAACAAAACTGTCTATTAGCCATGGCAAGCACTACTGGTTTATACTCCCCCGAATTTGAACGTGATGCATGTGGAATTGGCTTTGTGGCCAATATCAAAGGAAACAAAAGCCACCAGATAGTTTCAGATGCACTTACCGTGCTGGAGAACATGGAACATCGTGGCGCCTGTGGTTGTGAAGTAAACACCGGCGACGGCGCCGGTCTTATGATACAAACCCCACACGAATTTTTCTTCGACGAATGTATCCGCCTCGGCATTCATTTACCCGCTTTCGGCAGATATGGTGTTGGCGTTATTTTTTTCCCGCAGGAAATAAGACTGCGCGAAGAATGCCGCGATATTTTTAACCGCTCTGCAGAAAAACTGGGACTGGAAGTACTGGGTTACCGCAAAGTGCCTGTAAACAGGGAAGATATTGGGCCTACTGCTTTGAGTGTAGAGCCGGAAATGGAGCATGTTTTTATTGCTTGTCCCGACCATCTTACCAATTCAGACGATTTTGAACGCAAATTGTTTGTGCTGCGCAACTACGCCAGCCATACCATTAATAACTCTGTAAAAAAAGACAGTATTGGTTTTTATGTGGCGTCCCTGTCGTATAAAACAGTTGTTTACAAAGGGCAGCTCACCAGCATGCAGGTGCGCAAATATTTCCCTGACTTGAACAACAAAAGAATTGTGTCGGCTTTTGGACTGGTGCATTCACGCTTCGCCACCAATACCTTCCCCTCCTGGAAACTGGCGCAGCCCTTCCGCTACATTGCACACAACGGGGAGATTAACACTCTACAGGGGAATCTCAATTGGCTGAAATCCAGTGAACACGCGTTTTCATCTCCGTTTTTTACGAAGGAAGAGATGGAGATACTGTTACCTATTATTACCACGGGTCAGTCGGACTCTGCCTGCCTGGACAATATGATTGAACTGCTCACTTTCACCGGCCGCTCATTGCCCCATGTAATGATGATGCTGATACCGGAAGCCTGGGATGCCAACGACCAGATGGACCCGGTGAAAAAAGCATTTTACGAGTACCACGCTTCCATTATGGAGCCCTGGGATGGACCAGCATCTATCTCATTTACCGATGGAAAAATGATTGGCGCCACGCTTGACAGGAACGGACTTCGCCCCTCCAGGTATTGCGTAACCAACGATGACCGCGTAATTATGGCTTCTGAAGCAGGCGTACTGCCGGTTGACCAGAAAACAGTCATCGAAAAAGGCCGCCTGCAACCCGGTAAAATGTTTGTGGTAGATATGGAGCAGGGCCGCATCATCAGCGACGATGAACTGAAAGCTAAAATCTGT
>JANPGT010000728.1:0-1846 GCA_031424135.1 Chitinophagaceae bacterium | reverse complement strand
CGTACAGATTGGGAGTGGCTGTGTAACTGGTGGGTACACCATTTACGATAACCGTTCTGGTAATATGCCCAGTATCGTAGGCATTAAGCCATGCGCCCCCATGTCCGCCAGATTGGTAGTAAGTAGCTTTGAAAGCAGGCGTAACGCCACAATTTTTTGACAGCAGCTCAGCATGCTGCGTAGCGCCAACACCTACCTGGTAGTCGTCCATGCTGTGATGCGCCCATACCGGCAAATTATTGGCACCTACTGTGCTGCAGTAGTTAGCATCGGTTTCTTCCTGGGTACCGCAGATGGGCGCAACCGCTGCCAGCTGCGAATCAAATGAGTAATCGAAATTTTCAGAATCGGTAATCACCCTCCATACACCACCGCCTCCAAGGCTTAAACCAGTTACATAAATCCGGTTCGGATCTATCTGCAAATTGGCTTTGGCATACTTAATCATTTCTTTCACATAATAAGTGGGCCAGTAGCCGTATGAAGCACTTAACTGAGGAGATATCACAACAAAAGAAGAGGTCTGACCATTCACCGTAAACCGCATACTGGCACCCTGGGCGCAGTAAAGAGGAATTGCGTTATAGGCTACTACGCCTATCTGGGAGGTGCCATTTCCACGCTCACCTACACCATGCAAAAAAATAATCAGGGGGTGTTTCTGTGAACCATAGTCGGTTGGCTTGAATTCTAAAAATCCTATTACACCATCCGGCGACCCTGCATACGAGATTTTTTTTGCGACCTGCTGCGAAAAAACAGCCAGATGAAAAGACAATAAGCCAGCCCCAAGCATAAATGCCCGTAGAATTGTTCTCATAGTTAGTGCATTGCAGTTTTAAAAATTGACTTTTTGGTTCTTTACTGCTGTTATCTCTCCATAAAAGCAGTACCATTAGCATATATTCTCACAAATACACGCATATATAATAAAAGCTTGAACAGGCAAACAGAAAAACTGCAGGCAAGTGTCAGGCTAATAAACAAACAATAAATAGGGAACTTTTGTGGGTCAGAAAGGTTAGCAGTCTCCGTAATTTTACGAGCAAATAGTGCTCAACAACTATACCAGAAAATACTTTTTTAGAAATAAATATTTGACATCTGTCAATATAACCAGCGCAATCACAATCAATTAATTACGACCACGTATTTCCACTAATTCAAACCATCGTATAAATACGAAAAACGAAACAATTATGCTTCGTTTTTCATATTGAAATTAATTATATCAATCGTATTAATACTTCAGAAAACTACTCACCATTTTTTCACCGGCGTTAGTAATTATTACCTGGTAAATGCCACTTTGTAAACCGGCAACATTTATCATTTTTTTCAGCAAGGGCTGATCTTTTTGCCATTGTTGCAGCAAAATGGTCTTGCCCTGCATGTCGGCTACCATCACCTGCAGTTTGCCTACCATGCTTCCCTGCACGGTTACTGAAAGATTATCATGCACCGGATTGGGGTATTTTTCAATGTAAACACCTGGCTTTTTATTATTTACGGAAATAATTTTGGAGAGACTTGCACGACCGTCTTTATCAACCTGCGAGATCCTGTAGTAAGTAAGGCCCAACGGCGGGTTGATGTCTTCAAAGCTGTAAGCAGTTTGAACGGCGCCTCCCCTTGAACTGATGGTACCGGTAACAACGAAATTAACACCGTCTGAGCTGCGCATCACCACAAACCTGTCGCTGTTGACTTCCGCGGGAGTAGCCCAGCTAATGATGTTTTTGGTTCCTTTATTACTTGCGGTAATATAGGCATAGCTTACCGGAAGCGCACCCAAACGCGTAACAGCTACCTGGTCTCTGCCCACATCGCCAAGATCGGTAGTTGC
>JANPGT010000727.1:0-1612 GCA_031424135.1 Chitinophagaceae bacterium | reverse complement strand
GTGACATTTTCCAGGAGACCATGATAGTGCTGTATGAAAAGGCCAAATCGGGCAGTTTTGAATTGAACTGCCAGCTAAAAACCTTCCTGTATTCGGTTAGTAAGCGGTTGTGGCTGAAGAGATTACACCAAATGCAGAAATACGGCGGCCAGGTGGAAAACATGGAAGAAACCGTACCGGTAGAGGAAGATATAGAAACCCACGAGCAGCGCAACAGCCAGTTTCAGGCCATGGAGAAGTCGATGCTGAACCTGGGCGAGCCCTGTAAGAGTTTGATTGAGGCCTATTATCTGCAAAAAAGGAATATGACAGAAATAGCGGGCAGTTTCGGTTATACCAATGCAGACAATGCCAAAAACCAGAAATATAAATGCCTTAACCGGTTAAAAAAATTATTCTTCGCGCAACATAAAAACAAGGGAAAATGATGGAAGATATTCAGTTATCAGATGCTGTTGAACGTTTTCTCCAGGGCCAGATGACCCCGGAGGAACTGTCCCGTTTTGAACAACTTCGCAAATCCAACCCGGAAGTAGACCAATTTGTGGTAGAACAGGGCTTATTTCTTTCCCAATTGAATGAATTTGGTGACAGAAAGCAGTTTCGCTCCACGCTTCACGAGATTCACAACAATTTGCTGGACACAGGTGCGATTAAAACACAGGCGCCCAAGGCCAAAGTGGTTGATATGTTTAAGAAATACCGCCGCGTTTGGGCCGTGGCCGCCTCTATTGCAGGTATTATCGCCATTACGGTAAGCGGCCTGGTAGCTTATTTCACACCCAACACCAAGCCCCAGCTGGAGCAGCTGAACAGAAAAATCAGCTTAATTGAAAAGCAGCAAAACGCATTAACAAGGGAGTTCAGGGATACCGCCAAAGTGGCGATTACAAGGGTTCCCCAGAATGAAACCTATAAATTTGGCGGAACAGGCTTCCTGATTGACGCAAAAGGATACCTGGTCACCAATGCCCATGTAATAAAGGATGCCAAAACCATTATTGTACAAAGCCGTGGACAGGAATTCAAAGCCACCCTGGTTAAAATAGACACGGAACGTGATTTGGCCATTCTTAAAATTGAAGACAGCGAATTTAAGCCTTTTGCCAGTCTGCCATACGGTTTCAAAAAAACAGGTGCTGATTTGGGCGAACAGATTTTCACGCTGGGTTTCCCCCGCGATGAAATTGTATATGGAGAAGGTTATATGAGTGCCAGCACCGGGTATAATGGAGACACCATGAGCTGCCAGATAGCAGTAGCCGCTAACCCCGGTAATAGCGGTGGACCGGTATTTAATAAGAATGGTGAAGTAGTGGGTATCCTCAGCACAAGGCAATTACAGGCACAGGGCTTTGTCTTTGCGGTTACTGCCAAAAATATTTTCAAGTCGCTGGAAGAACTGAAAAAAGATACTGCCTACCAAAATATTAAAATCAACACACTTTCTTCTGTTAAAGGCATGGAAAGGCCGCAGCAGATCAAAAAAATTGAAGACTGTGTTTTCCTGGTAAAGACCTACCAGTAATCAACTATTTTCCTGGTTAATGCATAAAGAAAAAGCCCCATAACGGGGCTTTTATTATTTGTGTCTGACTAATAAGATTTACAT
>JANPGT010000726.1:0-1507 GCA_031424135.1 Chitinophagaceae bacterium | reverse complement strand
GGAATACCTGAAGGCATACAAACCAAAACTGCTGTATATTGCTTTTGATGAAACAGACGATTTTGCACATGCCGGTTTATATGATCAGTACCTGGCCAGTGCACACGCAGAAGACGCCATGATAGGTGATCTTTGGAAAACCCTGGAATCCATGCCGCAGTACAAAGACAAAACAACGTTGATAATAACCTGTGATCATGGCCGGGGCGATGCTGTAAAAGCTACCTGGAAAGATCATGGCGACAAGATTGCCGATGCCCATGAGCTATGGCTGGCAGTGATAGGCCCGGATACGCCGGCAGCTGGAGAAATAAAAGCTGCCGGGCAGTTACACCAGCAGCAGATTGCAGCTACCATTGCAAAACTGCTGGGCTTTGATTTTACTGCCAATCATCCTGTAGCAGCACCCATAATTTCTATCTATAAAAAATAAATGTATGCAAGCGTCAACCACCATTGAAAGCACGGTAAACAGCATTTTTGATTTGTACGAAAAACACGGGGCAGAAGAATATGCCGGCGAGAAGGTATCGCAGCTGGAGCATATGTGCCAGGCGGCACAGTTTGCTATGGAAGAAGGCTACGACGATGAAGTGGTGCTGGCGGCTTTTCTGCACGACGTAGGGCACCTGTTACCGATACACGATGAAAGTGAATCAATGGACGGATATGGAATGATGGATCATGAAAAAGTAGGGGCCAATTACCTGCGCAAGTTGGGTTTTTCTGAACGTATGTGCAGGCTGATTGCATCTCATGTAAATGCCAAGCGTTACCTTACCTGGAAATATCCAGAATACTATGAGCAGTTATCCGGTGCCAGTAAAAAAACACTGGAATTCCAGGGTGGCAGAATGGAAGAGCCGGAGGCAAAAAGTTTTGAAGCTGATCCTTTGTTCGACCTGTATATAAAAATGCGCCGCTGGGATGAAGCTGCCAAGGTGGAAGGGCAGGCATTGCCGGATATTAAGCTGTTTCGTGAAAAGGCGTATAAACACCTTGCGCTGGCATTGAAAAATTAGCCACTGCCCGCTACAATGATCGGGTGACACAGAAAGCAAGTAATTTTTTCAGGTCTGCCTCATTTTTGAAATTGATGTTATTGGCGGTGGTAAAATCATCTATTTGTTTTTTCAGGGCCGGAAATGCGGCAATAAACCCCTGCCGGCTGGCTTTTTCTTCCCTGAATTTTTTATAGAAGAGGAAATAGCTGGTTTCTTTCAGTACAACAATATCTTCGTTGAGGGTTAAATGATTGTTGTTGATGTATGGCGTGGTGGCTTTTCCGTAGCTCTCAATAGAAGTGCCGGGCGACTGATTGCCATAAGCGCCAATTTTTATGGGACGGAACTCAATTTTTTCCTTTTTTACAAGTTTGTACATTCCATAAGCGGCAGTCACCTGCAGATAGCCTTTTTTATAATAAAATAAACTGCTGTCAATGGCAACAGAATCGATGCGCTGGACAAGTCTTTTAATGATGACGATCGACTATTCGGCCGCTTCA
>JANPGT010000725.1:0-2031 GCA_031424135.1 Chitinophagaceae bacterium | reverse complement strand
CTGAAGACTTTGTGTTTATTGGGCACCAGGTTCAGCACGCAGTTACTGACAATTACATCGGCCTTGTTACTGGTAACAGGCATGCTGTCAATATCACCCTGCCTGAATTCTACATTATTAAAGCCCAGTTTTTCAGCGTTTTCCCTTGCTTTCTCAATCATCTTCTCTGTGAAGTCAATGCCTATTACTTTACCGCTTTCTCCTGTAACAGAACGCGCCACAAAACAATCATTGCCGGCACCACTGCCCAGGTCAATCACAATATCTCCCTTTTTAATTTTTGCAAAAGCGGTGGGCAGTCCGCAACCGAGGCCCAGATCCGCATCTGCATTATAGCCTTCCAGTGCGGTGTAGTCATCGGCCATAATATTGTACACTTCATCTCCGCAGCAACCGGTGGCACCGCAGCAGGAGCTGGCATTCTGTTCTTTGGGCTGGCTGGCAATCTGGCTGTATTTTTCTTTTACCATTGCCTTCATTTCAATTTCTGTGCTCATGACAAACAATTTATAGGTTGAATAATATCAGCAACAGGCTCTTTCGTTCTTTACTTTTAACGCTGTAAACAAGGTGCTGAATGCTGAGTTGAATTTTTCAAAAGCCTGCCAGTTGATGCAGTAGCAACTGCGCGGACCGTCGATTGTGCCATTAATAAGCCCGGCATCTTTTAACGCTTTCAAATGCTGCGATACCGTAGACTGCGCCAAAGGCAGAATTTCTACAATCTCTCCGCAGATGCATTCATTGTGCTGCGCCAGTACTTTCAGAATGGCAATGCGGGCCGGGTGCGCCAGGGCCTTCGCAAAAGCCGCCAGGTCCTGTTCCTTCTGTGTAAACGCGTCTTTTTTATGAATGGCCATAGCTATTGAACTGTTTTTTGGAAACTACAAAATAAAAAATGCTGAATAGTATTAAAGGGGGTGAGGTGGTCGGCTGTAATGCAACGTATTTTTTTGAAGTATTTTTTCAGCAGGTTAGCCAATGTATTTTCACTGTATTGTTTTACCGGCAGGCCGCTGCATTTTTCAGGTCCATTGCTGGCGAATGTGCCAATCACCATTTTACCGCCGGCAGCAATATGCTTCTGCGCAACTGCCAGGTAAGCCGCTACCTGTTCGGGTGTCGTCAAAAAATGAAAAGCGGCCCTGTCGTGCCAGAAATCGTACCGGTCTTCTGTATTGAAATCTGTAATGTCGCTCACCATCCACTTGATCCTGGCTGCAGCCGCACCCAACCGAACCTTCGCTCTATTGATGGCAGCAGCCGAAATATCAAGTACGGTAATATTTTCATAGCCCAACGACAGCAGGTGATCTGCCAGCAAACTATCGCCGCCGCCAATATCAATAATCCGGGCATGCTTCGGAATATTCAGCTGTGCAGTAAACTGCAAGGAAGTCTCCGGCGTGGGCTGGTACCAGCTTACTTCGTCCAATTTTTTGCTGCTGTATACTTTTTCCCAATGGTCTTTGCTGTTCATTTTCTATCGTATTAATGCGATGAATCAGGTCAAACAAAAAGACGGTAAACCGTCTCTGAAATTATATATCGCAAATATACGATTAATAAAATGAAAAATCAAAAACTTCACTAAATATTTTTTTATTGCCCGGTATTTGACATTTTCCGGGGTATCAAATAAATATCCCGCTGCCTTTCGCTGATATAACGAAATCCCTTTTCATCGAAATACCCGTCTTCTTCCAGCATAATGCGGATACTTTTCTTCCATTCGGGAATTTCGGAAGCTGCATTCAGCTCAATAGAATACGCCGTATTGTAATGCATGGGAAAATCACCGCTGCCGGGAACACCGTTTTGCTGATCCCACATACCAATGGTAGGGCCAGCAGCATGCCCGTTAAAACCAATGGGGTGGGTGTAGATACTGGGCAGAATGCGCTCACGTTTAGCCTGTGCCAGTGCGTCAGACAAAATCTGGTTACCGGTCTTTCCCTCTTTGAACTGGCTGGTTAAAATATCCTGCAGGCGGTTGGCTTTTGCAAAGGCTGACTGTATACTGGCAGGGAC
>JANPGT010000724.1:0-3616 GCA_031424135.1 Chitinophagaceae bacterium | reverse complement strand
GACAAGTATTTATACCAGGATAAAAACAGTTATGAGGCCTATGGTAATTTCACCGGCACCGAAGGTATAAATGACCCTACCTACGAGCCGGTGTATTTTAAGAGAGTGGGAGAGCCGGTACCCGTTGACGGCAGTATTTACGACCAGGTGAAGGGCAATGTTCCGGTGAGAATAAAAACGCTGGGAACAAGAGATGCTGCCACTGCAATGGCTGTATTTTCCGGCAAAGACAATACCGAAACAGCGGTGAAACAAAATATTGTACGGGCTAAACGGGAAGTCAGAAACAACAGCTTCAGTTATTTAACCAATGCACAGACCCGTATAGCAGGCCTTGATAAAAAAGTGTTCGACTATTACCTTTCGGCCGGCGGGTTCAAACCATTGCTGAACAAATGCAGCAACCCCATGGTGGAAGCTCAGCAACAGCCCTATAAGAAAGATCATCATATAGGGGAAATTACCATTACAGATGAAGGGGGCGCCAGGAAAATCTATGGCATACCTGCCTATAACACTTATCAGGAAGATGTAAGTTTCAGCATTCCCCAAAACACCAACGCAGATGACAAAGCCAGGGGACTTGTAGCCTATAGCCCGCAGGATGCCTCGGGCAATAATACCAATGGACTTGACCATTTCTACAGCAAAGAAATTATTCCAGGTTACGCGCATTCTTTTTTATTGTCAGGCATACTGTCCCCAGACTATACCGACATTAAGGGAGACGGCATTACAGACGACGACCTGGGTACTGCAGTAAAATTTAATTACTGGCGCAAGACTGATAAATTTCAATGGCGCACACCTTATACGCTCCCCAAAAACGCCTCTGCTGATAAAGCAAGGGCCAATTACAATGAAGGGCTGCAAAGCGATAAGATGGACGACCGGGGCAACTATTCTTACGGTACAAAAGAATTATGGTACACGCATTCCATAGAGTCCAAAACAATGGTAGCTGTTTTTGAAACCGGTAACAGGGAAGATGCACTGGGTGCAGATGTTACCGGAACAAAAGACACCCTGGTGCAGCACCGGCAACAATACCTTAAAACAATCAAATTGTATTCAAAGGCAGACTGGTATAAAAATACGGCCAACGCTATACCCATCAAGACCGTTCATTTTGTGTACGACTACTCCCTTTTTTCAGATGCAGCAGACATTCACAAGGGTGTTCCCAATAACAGCGGTAACGCACTGGCAAGCCCCAACGAAAATATTCTGGCCAACCAGGGTGGAAAACTTACGCTGAAGAAACTATTTTTTACCTACCAGCACAATACAAAGGGGGCATTGCAGCCATATGAATTCACCTACGACTTTAATAAAACCTATGAATGGAAACAATTTGACCGTTGGGGCAATTATAAAAATGCTGCCAATACCAACCCCACAGGTGTCAGCAACGATTTTTATCCCTATAGTACACAGGATAAGACGCAGGCTGATGCCAATGCTGCACTCTGGCAGCTTACCCAGATAGTAACACCTGCCGGTGGAATTATTAAAGTGCAATATGAATCAGACGACTACAGCTATGTGCAGCAGAAAAAAGCCATGCAGATGTACCCTATGGCAGGGGTGGGGTATGAAATCAATAAAAACAGTGGCTATTACCAGGGCGACAAGATATTTGTTCAGTTGCCGCAGGCCCTGGGTTCTGATGCTGAATTACGGGCAAAGTACTTTAGTGAAGGCAACAGCGATGACAGCAAAAACCTCTTTTTCAAAGCCCTTGTGAAACTCAGAAAAAACGAGGATAAATACGACTATATCTCCGGCTATGCAGAGATTGAAAATATCCAAACAGATGTGAAGCTGGCAGCGGGTACCAACAATGTGGCCGAGATAAAAGTGAGGAAAATTAAAGGCGAAGGCGTTACCAAAGAATACCATCCGGTGGCAAAAGCAGCCTGGCAGTTTATGCGGCTGAATACACCATCACTGGTTTATCCAGGGTACAATGTGAGGGAAGATGCTGCCCCTATGCAGTTTGTAAAAGCATTGCTGGGTGCCATCTCCTCCATTTCAGAATTACTGGCACCCTTTGATACCAGGGCAGAAATTAAAAAACTGGCCCCGGAAATTAATCTAAGCAAATCATGGGTGCGCCTGGATGCCGCCACCAGCGATACCAAAGAATTAGACGGCAACCCATACTATGCAAAACTGGGTGGTGGTTCACGGGTAAAGGAAGTGTCAATGAGCGATGAGTGGCACAGCATGTCACAATCTGCTGCCCAAACAGCCAGTTACGGCATGGTATACGATTACAGCACCAGGATCAAACTTGGCAACGGAGAGGAAGTAACAGCCTCCAGCGGCGTAGCCAGCTATGAGCCGATGATAGGCAGTGAAGAAAATCCTTTTCACCAGCCCGGCAAATACCAACAAAAGGTAAAACTAGGCCCCGACAATGCATTCTTTATTGATGAGCCGCTGTGCGAGTCCTATTTTCCCGGGGCCAGCGTGGGTTATAGCAAGGTAATGGTGCGCAACAAAGGTGCAGACGGGCAGGTGGGTGCTACAGGCTATACGGTGAGTGAATTTTATACAGAGAAAGATTATCCCACTGCAGTAAGTCATACCCCAATCGATGTACAGCGTTTCGGCGGCGCCAATATTCTGCAAATGCTTAAAATTAAAAAGAACAATAGCCGTGTAGTCTCCCAGGGATATACTATAGAGTTGAATGACATGCAGGGTAAACCCAAATCTGAAAAGGTAATAGACAGGGGTGGTAACGAGATTTCCAGTGTTTATTACTATTACAAAACCGTTAATCAGGATGCCCCCGAAAAAAAATTGAGCAATGAAGCACTGGTATTACAAAAAGACGGCAGTATCAGTAATGCCGTCATTGGCCGCGACATAGAGATGTACAGCGACATGCGCAGCCAGACCAGTTTTACGGCAGGTGTAAACGTAATGATAAATGTGGATGCTATTTACCTGCTTTTTGCAGTGATACCTGTTCCTGATATTTTGCCGTTACCCAATGCCGGATATACCGGATTCAGATCTGCATCTACTGTAAAAATTATTCAGCAGTTCGGCATACTTGAGAAAGTAGTGAACCGGCAAAACGGTTCCCGGATAACAACAGAGAATCTTGCCTGGGATGCCGATACAGGTGAGGTGCTGTTGACGCGATCCCAAAACGAATTTGACGACCCGGTATACAGCCTCAGTTATCCATCGCATTGGGCATATGATGATGGCATGGGGCCGGCGTATAAAAACCTGGGCCTGGTGATTGCCAATTTTTCTGCCACCGGGGGCCTTATAGCCAGGTCTGCCGCCACGCAATTACTGGTAAGCGGCGACGAATTACTGATAAAAAACAATAGCGGTGTTTACCAGAAATACTGGATCAACAAAGCCGGGTCTCCCGGTGCGTCGCAGTTAGTACTGATAGATGAAGCAGGTGAACCCGCCACTGTCTCCTCCGTAACAGCAATCATTGTGCGTTCCGGCAGGCGCAATATGCACAGCATGGCGATTGGTTCATTGGTTTCATTGGTAAACCCTGTAAAAAACGGCAAGCTGGATATCGGGGCATTCACCAAAGTGCTGGATGCTGATGCAAGTACGTTTAATGATGAATGGG
>JANPGT010000723.1:0-1993 GCA_031424135.1 Chitinophagaceae bacterium | reverse complement strand
AATGCTTTTGCAATGCCCGGATGCAGCATTTTTGCAGGCTGCATAGATTGTATCTCTGCTGCAAGGGAGGTAATAAATTGCTGCAATGCTTCACTTTCAATGCCAATGATAAGACCGGGATTGGTACAAAACTGTCCAACGCCGAGGGTAATGGATCCGGCATACATTTTCGCCATTTCGGCGGCCGACTGCTGCAGTTTCCCCGGCAATAAAAATACGGGGTTGATGCTGCCCATTTCTGCAAATACCGGGATAGGCTCTTTGCGCTGGTTCCCCCATTCGAATAACTGTTTGCCACCGGCAGTGGAGCCGGTAAAGCCAACTGCTTTTGTGTATGGATGCGTTACCAGTGCCTTGCCCACTTCAAACCCACTGCCATGCACATGTGCAAATATGCCTTCGGGCATGCCGGAGGAGGCCGCCGCCTTTAAAATAGCTCCGGCAACTATGTCAGATGTTTTTATATGGGCGGGATGCGCTTTCACTACCACCGGGCAACCGGCGGCAAAGGCACAGGCCGTATCGCCACCTGCAGTTGAATAGGCAAAGGGGAAATTGCTGGCGCCAAAGACCACCACTGGCCCCAGCGGCACCAGCATTTTACGGATATCTGGTTTGGGTGGCGTTTTATCCGGTATGGCGGTATCAATTCTTGCCTCCAGCCACTCTCCTCTTGTACAGGCGTCGGCATAACTGTTCAGCTGAAAAATAGTCCGGGCTCTTTCGCCGCGCAGGCGGGCTTCGGGCAGGTTGGTTTCCTGCATAGCAGTTGTAATCAGGTTATCGCCGGTGTTCTCAAGTTCTATAGCGATGGCCTGCATAAAAGCGGCGCGCTGTTTTAATGATAATTTTCTGTAAGCATGAAAAGCCTTCCACGCCTGCTGCATTACGATCTCGATTTCTGCTGATGTTGCGTCTGTATAATTCATATGTTACTGTTATAAGGTGTTAAATAATTCTTTTTGCTTTGATCGCTATTGCTTTCTCTTTGGCAAATATACCATTCAGGGCTTGCTTCCTGCATTTGTTCCGGGAACCCGGCCAGCTACCATACAATGCTATTGCCGGTAACAATGGCATCGCAAGTTAATTGAATCCGGCAATTCATCCGGTATATGCAACTCTGGTAAACCCTGAGTTTGTTATGGCAGGCATAGCTTTTGTTTATTAGCCTGTTGATTGTGTACGCTCAAAATAAAAATAGTCATGAAATCAATCTTTGCGATTTTGTTTTTTCTATTATCTATAAATCTTTCCGTGGTTGCACAGAAGGATAGCCTTCCGCCACCCCATGCCACCAAATCATCTATGAATTTCAGCAATGTGGTTGGCTGGAAGGAAGGGGAAAAACCAATGGCACCGGAGGGCTTCACTGTTACTTTATATGCAGCCGGTTTTGATAACCCGCGCTGGCTATACCAGACGCCCAATGGAGATGTGCTGGTGGCAGAATCCAATGGAAAGCATTCTTTGCTGCAACGCATTGGTGCGCCACTGGTGGGCGCTAATAAGGCCAATAACCTGCATAAAAGCGCTAACCGTATTACACTCCTGAGAGATGCAGATAAAGACGGTAAGCCGGAACTGCAGCAGCCCTTTGTTACTACTGCACTGGACGCGCCTTTTGGAATGCTGGTGCTGGGCAACTATCTCTATGTAGCCAATCAAAACGCTTTGTTGCGCTTTCCTTATCAACCGGGCGATCTTACGATGACCGCAAAACCGGATAAGGTGATTGAACTGCCCGCCGGAAAAGTAAACAGGCACTGGACACGTAATATCATCTGCAATAAAGACAGTAATAAAATCTATATCGGTGTTGGGTCGGGCGACAACGCAGGTGAGAAAGGATTGGATAAGGAAATCAACCGCGCCTGCATACTGGAAGTAAACCCCGATGGTACAGGCATGCGTGTATATGCCGGCGGACTCAGAAATCCCGTAGGCATGGGATGGGCGCCTGGCAGCAATACGTTGTATGCAGCCGTAAACG
>JANPGT010000722.1:0-1757 GCA_031424135.1 Chitinophagaceae bacterium | reverse complement strand
TAACCGGTCACCCCCGGATACTTGATGCGGGCTGTGGTACTGGAGGTTTGTTGGCATTCCTGAAGGAAAAGGGGTTTTCAGATATCGCTGGTTTCGATCTTTCAACAGATGCAGTGTCCTACGCACAGCAGGCAGTTGAAGCTGATATCAGGCTACTGGATATTACTCAAACCGGCAGCGCCTATCCGCAAAGCTATTTCGATATCATTATCAGTCACGATATTTTATGTCTCTTGCCTGAAGGATTAGACAGCGTTGCCCTTGTACAGCTGCTGGGGGTTTTGAAACCAGGGGGGCTTCTCTTAATGAACCTTCCGGCGCTGGAAAGTTTCAGGGGCACACATGATATTGCTGTAAATATGCAAAGGCGTTATTCAATGAAAGCCATCCGTCAACTGGTAGCCGCAAAAGCAATCATTAAGGATATCATTTATTGGCCCTTTATCCTTTCCCCGGTTATCTTCCTGGTGCGTAGTATACAGAAAATAAAACTGCTGTTTATAAATAAGAAAAATATTGTGTCTGACGTAAAAATGCCCTCCAGGTTCCTGAATACATTTTTTCATTCTGTTACCAGTTTTGAGAACAGGACTATTCATAAAAAGCCATGGGGCAGTTCATTATTTGTTGTGCTGGTAAAACCGGTTGGCTGAGGCGGTTGGCAATCAGTTGCCCGTTAGATAAGAGAAAATACAGATGAAGCCAATAACCACGCCCAGCAGAATGCCCACCATATTGTAGTTTGAATTCCGGTAGGTATAACTGCCCATTAGTACCAGCAGCGGAACTGCCTGGGCGGCATATCTTGAACTAAACCCCCACGTAATTTTAACACAGGCGGCAGCTACCAGCAGGCAGGCCGCCGTAAAAAACAGCAGTTCTTTTGGGTAATGGCGTTGCTGCAGGTTATTGTAAATGCAAAGCAGGAAATACAGGCTCAAAACAACTACTGCGCTGCCACACAACAGGGAAAGTATATGTGCCTGCCCGGGACTGAGGATTTTGATAAGAAAGGGTTTTACCGGCAATAATTCAATCCAGTTGGTGTTGAAATTAATTGCAGCAACTATAACGCCTACGGCAATCCATTTAAAGATGTGTTGCCGGCCGCCGGGCAGCTTTAAAAATTCCGGCGAAATCAGCCACATGCTGATGGCAAAATAGAAAGTACACAGCAGAAAAAAATCTGGCCGGTACGACGTGCCCGCTTTTGCAATATCAATGTACAACTGGCTTTCAATGGTAGGAACAAGGCCATGCCACACAGAGAACACATAACCCGGCAATGCCAGCGATGATAAAAGAAACAGCAACAGCCCTGCAATGTTTTTTGTGCCGGGCGCACGCTGTATAAATAAAACCGGGAAGGCCGCCAGTGTAAGCAGAAAAGGCTGTCTGCCCAGTATGGCAAGCCCCATACAGATGCCGGCGATTACCAATACCACCCCTTGTTTTACGCCCGGAGGCAATACTGTGCTTTTAATGGCCAGGTAAACAGCCGCACTAAAGAAGAAAATAGCGGGCATTTCTGTAAGCGCAAGTCCACCTATTACATAGGTCATTGGAATAGCCATGACGAACAGGGCATAAAACCTGTTTTGAAAGTTGAGTAGACCTATGGTAAGATAAGTAAGATAGGAAATGCCCACCAGGAAGCCGGTGTTTACAAATCTGATATAGGGTGCACTGAGGCCTGTAAGGGGTTCAAATATGAAATGTACAACAGAGAAGAGTGGTCCTGCAGAGCCTATAAGATG
>JANPGT010000721.1:0-5179 GCA_031424135.1 Chitinophagaceae bacterium | reverse complement strand
CAGCCAGCAGGACCATATAATGAAAGCATAACTTATATGGTACAATTCATCCGGCGAAAAAATAAGCTGGTATTTCAAAAAATCAGTATTCATAAATAATATTTTGGAATGAGATACCAATAGACACTTAAAAAGATATTAGTAATATCTTTTTACTAATAAATTCCACACACATTACAAAGATGATCGAAACAACCGCCGAATTAATAGAATCTCTCAAAGCGATTGAACAAAAGCTTTTAAAAGAATATGACATTGTCGATCACCCGGTCTTAATTGGAGATATGTATGAAGGATTATCAAAACACTGGCAGGACCTTAATGTTGATAAGAATGAGACGGCATGGGGAGGCGAACCGGGTGCTGATCTGCTGACCCATTACCTGAAACCGGAAACCCTCCTGTTGTACACCCATAAAAAAAATAAGCTTGCCGCCGACTGGACACGGATCCCCAACGAACAGGGGATATTAAAAACATATGAGAAATTCTGGAAGGAGGAACCAACAGACCCCATGGGGTATGCACCCCCATTGTTATTGTATGCTGACCTGCTGCAGACTCATGATCCCCGCTGCCTGGACACCGCCAACATCATCTATGAAAAATACCTAAAAAATGAGTTTGCGTGAGATTAGGGAAGGCGAATTACATGAAGTATTTACCGCTTTGGAGGTTGCTTTTAGCGCCA
This sequence comes from Chitinophagaceae bacterium, assembly GCA_031424135.1. Lineage (GTDB taxonomy): Bacteria > Bacteroidota > Bacteroidia > Chitinophagales > Chitinophagaceae > JACMLD01. Next base: position 4,488 of record JANPGT010000721.1, on the reverse strand, counting down.
CCGGAACTGACTTTTATATTATTGGTGCCATCGCACGGGATGTATGGTATGCCAGGGACAAAAAAATCATTCCGCAGGATCAGGCACCTGGACTTTGCGGTGCTGGTGGCCAGCCAGGAGGAATACTTTTCAGTAAAAATTTCGGCAAATTTACCCATTTACACGCTCAGGGCAACCTAAAAAGTGTGAATTGTATAATTTTTCCCGGCTTCAGCGTAACAACAGTTTTGGGGAATATTATAACCTTTATGGGTAATGCAAACCTACTACCGCCATCTTATTGAATATGCAAAGTTTATAATCTCTTTTAAAACCAGGTATGAGGAACTTTACCAAAAATACCATCCATTCTTAGAAATGGATTCTGAAGGCAGCGGAAGGATTGTAATTAGGCATGATGTTGAAATCAGTCCAATGAAAAGGCTTGTTTTGGGGCATATTATCAAAGAATATTACACAGCACTGGAGAACTAATAATATCAGGGTTTTTCTTAACGAAAGGCTGCTGTTTCTACAGTGGCCTTTTAAAATGAGATGCCGGTTTATAAAATAAGTGAGTATAATATATCAATTTCTAGGATTTGTATAACTGGTGATTTATCATGTTCTCCTACCTTGCAGTTTAGTCGAAACCTAAAAATAGTGTTTTATGTGCTACGAGTTTGTGCATGCCTGCCAAAGCCTGCTTATTGAGGAGCTTACCAGATTAATAGGATCGCATGGCTATTTCCTATTATGTTTTGGACATCTAAACTATTTGTATTCAAATGACATTGGCACCATTCAAAGAGTATTTGATTTATTAGAATCCAAAGGCATAGCGTTACATGAAATCGAAGAAGCGGATTTGCTATCTGTGATAGATGCGCAATATATGCGTGAGAACCACACTTTTCACGGCAATATTGTTTTACTTAATAAGTTTCGCGAAAAATCAGAAATTATTTAATTCTATAGTTGGTTGGTCTTATCGGGGAAACTTTATGTATTCCACTTTAAATCGGGGGCTTTTTCTACAGCCCCTTTCTTTTAGGCCTATTCTTCAATTCGCTCTTTTCATTCGCGTTTTTTGGCGCAGCCTTAATAATGTCAAGAAAGCTACCATTTACTGTCAGCTTATCATTGTACGCCTAAGGTCTCTTTGATGCAGGCTTTTTCTTTGCTTTTTTCATGAAATATAGTTTGATAAAAAGGTCTGGTACAGACAGTGTAAAGTATAAAGAATTAACAGGTTCTAACAGAAAATAAAATTAGAGTGGCATTTCTGCCGTTTTTTCATTTACCCCTGCGCGTGTAAATGGTAAATTTGCCAAACTTTTTTAACCAAAAGATACCCAAAAGCTGGAAATGGGCAATTATTTGTAACTTTTCAGCTTCATAGGATAAGGTTTAATGGTTAAAAGTATTTGATTAATGTATCCCGCCGCTGGCGGGATTTTTTGTGCCTCCTTAAAACAGAGCCTTACAAAGATTCTCCTACTAAATGACTGCATCCAAACGACGTTGCCACCCCTTCCTCAACTGGTACCAACAGCACAAACACAAGGCAATTTAAAAATTACCTATTCTCAGTTTACTGTCTCGGTCCCCACGCGAGCCTGTCACCCAATTTCCCAAAAGAAACCAAAACCAATTACGGAATCATCTTGGATGTATCCCCTGAGTTTTGGGGCAGGGTGCTCATGAAAAGAAGGAAATCCTAAACCGCAAAAAAGTAGGAAGCAGGCCTAAAACCCTGCTGGAGACAAGTACCTGCTGGACACCAACACCAGATGGGCATGGCAGCATATCCGGTTTACAAAATTCGGCCGCGCTCAGAAGCCAGAATAGGACTGGAAAAGGGAAATTCGGTAAAATTGCCCAACTGAACCTTTCCCTGGACGGACCCCAGAACCCAGCATGTCTTCAATTCGTCTCTCTGTGCGCGGCTACTGGTGACGCTACCCTCGTGTATAGAACTTCGCAAGACTGGAAACACCCTAAAAAACAATTTTAACCACGTAACCTTCCGGAGACTTTCTGCGTCCTACAGGCTTCTTCCAAAACACCACCAAAGATGAAGCATATAATATTGGCAATAATCAGCTTGGCCCTGGTTTCAAACCAGGGAATTGCGCAGGCCTTTTTAAACCTCGATTTTGAATATGGTGTTTACAAAAAACAACCAAGAAAATGGGCGATTGAAGGTGAAGGCGAAATGTATAATGGTCGGTTAGACAGCGCTACTTCTAAAAGTGGCAATAAAAGCCTTTATATAACCTTAAAAAATGGAGAAGTGTATACCTTTTTGTCTATTCCGGGAAGTCTGGTTGCAGGAAAAAGGATAGCGGTGGAAGGATATATTAAGTTTGAGCAGACTGATTCACTGGTATCAATGTTAGCATTTCGTGACCCAACCGGTGGTAAACCAAATGTATCTCCACCAATAAAAGGAACTACTAACGAATGGACATTCATTTCACATATAGCCTCATTTCCGGATAATTATTCATCCGATAGACTACTGATTGCTTTGATTGGGAGTGGAACGGGAAGTTTTTGGTTTGACAATGTAAAAATAAAAATTAACGGACAGGAATATGGAAACGGAGTACCTGATTTCAGAGCACCAACGCACACGGAAATTAGGGATTTGAATAAGATGGCAGTACCCATAAAATCATTGTCCCCGGGCGCTGACTTTACAGATTTAGTCCCTTTAAACAAAATAACCGGAAATGCCGGCATTGTGGCATTGGGCGAGAACTCGCATGGTTCTTCGCCCATCTATCAACTCAAATTACGCATGGTAAAATACATGGTCGAAAAACAAGGCTTTACAATCTTTGCATTAGAATCGCCCACGGTAGAAGCTGACAGGATTAACGAGTATGTATTAAATGGTAAAGGAACATTGAATGACGCAATTGAAAATTTAGTGTACCCAAGTTGGCAAACGCAGGAAATGATTGACATCATTCAATGGATAAAGTCTCATAACCAAACAACCAGGAAAAAAGTGGCGTTTAAAGGATTTGATATGCAAAATGGCATGCCGGCTTTTAAAGCCGTCGAGGCTTTTGCCAAAGCTAATGATACGTCTTTGTTCGTCAATCTTGCTGAACTTAAGAAATGGTACGACGATGCCTCAAATGGAAAAAAACCATGGAAGGAAGTCTGTCAAAAGTCTGAAACGATATATCATTACCTCCTGTCTAAAGAGAATTCTTTCTATGCAGGTATTGAAGTACAAAGTTTAGAAAGAATAAAACATTATATGAATATTTTTGTGCAAAGTCTGTCTTCCCTGTACACATCAGAAAAAACAAAAAGCAGGGACGAATACATGGCGCAAAACATAGATTGGTTAGTAAAAAACTATAATGGAAGAAAAATAATGTTATCGGCGGACAACACACATGTTACGAAAGCCAGCGGTAAAATGGGGCATTTTTTAAGAGATTGGTATGGTGAAAAATATATTGCATTCGGTTTTACTTATAATAATGGCTCCTATTCAGCCTACGGTCTGGAAAAATATTATGATGTGCATCCTTCCTATGTGGGGACTTATGAATATTTTTTTTCAAAAAGTAAATTTAAAAACTTTCTGCTTGACATCAGAACTATTAGTGATATTCCCATCCTTAATACTACTGCAGGATTCCGTTCAATAGGCGCACGGCCACAGGAGACAACGCAGTTTACAGAAATAAATCTAAAACAGCATTTTGACGTTATAGCGTACATTGAACACTCAACACATACAACTGCTGTCAATAAATAGAAACTGCCATTTTACGAATTATACAAACAAAAGGAAGTAAGCACAATGTTCAGCAAAAGACACGAACACACAACATAAGCATTATTAACATGCTAAAATTATAAGCCAAAGCGATATAAATCGGTTCGACCGAAACAAAATACCCGGTAAGTATTCAACCCCTTAGAAGGGGGTTTAAAATATCAAAAACGAGTCATTTTCTGTAACTTTTCATCTTCATAGGATAAGGTTTAACGGTAAAAGTATTTTATTAATGCATCCCGCCGCTGGCGGGATTTTTTTTGCCTCCCCAAAACAAAACCCAACTAAGATTCCCCATGAAGTGATTGTGACGGCTGCCTTTCGGGCACGCGATGATATTCCTGCAAGCGATGGAGCGGGTATGAATGAGCAAGGAAAAAATCCTTATCAATAGGAATGCATGGGCTTTGGGATTGCCAGGGTCTCCCAGTCAACTCCGTCCAGCAGTTCGTCCGGCTGCTCCACGAACGGGTCATACCAATCTGCCTTCGCGCTGGCCCAGGCCAACCAGCCCGTGATGCTGTTTTCCTGGTTTTCAACGGGTGGATGTTTTGCGGTCATTGCAGTGATATAGTTGCGCAGGTTATTGGCCTTGTGCCAGCGGGCCGCTTTCTGCAGGAGCGTTTTAAAAGCCAGCACTTCTTCCTCCCGGCGTTTTTCAAATAGCGCCTGGAGGCGTTCTTTTTCTTTGCGCTCCGCTG
>JANPGT010000720.1:0-4011 GCA_031424135.1 Chitinophagaceae bacterium | reverse complement strand
TCCCAAAGTTCCACCTTGTTGCCTTCCACGTCTATAATATGAATAAATTTACCATATTCGAAAGCCTCAATTTTGTCTACTATTGTAACGCCTTCGCTCTTAAGTTGCTCAACAAGCGCTTCCAGGTTCTCCACCCTGTAGTTTATCATAAAGTCTTTTGTTGAAGGCTCAAAATATTTTGTTGTTTCAGCAAACGGACTCCATTGAGTAGACCCTTTTTTTGTTGGATCTTCGCTCTGCCGCCACTCGAAATTTGCACCATATTGGTTTGCATCAATACCTAAATGCGTTTTATACCATTCGTTCATTTGTTTGGGGTCTTTGCATTTAAAAAAGATGCCGCCAATTCCAGTTACCTTTTTCATTTTTTGTTGTGTTAGCGTTATTTGTTTAACAATGATTATCTCAAAAGCAAACTCCGGACAGTGTTAATTAACAAATTCAAAATCACCATTGCGTCCTGTTCATTTTATCAAAAAGTTTTGCGAATAAAGTTAACGACAAAAAGCTAATTGAATATGGCCAGGACCTATATTAAGTGATGTTACATCTCCCCTGATTTTGGAAATCCTTTCATTGCCTGCAGTGCTTTACAGTGAGTGTAAGCTCCCAGGAAGTTGGCCATTAGGAGTTAGAGAAAATTCTCCAACTTAAATGGCACCTGCCTGATATTACCTATTAGAATAGAGTAATAAAACTGCTTGAGGTCATGCTTGTACTATTAATAAATTACTACAACGACTTAGCGGTTTCCGGCCCAATCACTGCTTTCACTTCGTCAATCCGGTCAACAGGAAAGCTGCCGCAATTCGCATGTTCACGGATGGCCTCTTCGTTTTCCGCTTCATGAATGCAATAAATTTTATCCTGGACAACAAAAGATTCAATCCAGCGATATGGCTTTCCTAACACGCCGATAACGGCAACAGAGATTTTTGAAATGGCCTGCAATTCTTCAGCTGTCATATTGCCTGCACCTGGTATTGTCCTTTCAATTAAAAACTTTTTCACGCTGTGAATTTTTAGATGAACAATAAAGCTATCCTCATAAATGTAACAGGACATAGGGCGTTTTACCTATTTAGCAGATAAGACCACCTATTTTATAATTTCCTGGCGCACTGCTTCGTTTACAGCTTTTGCACGGGAGGTTACGTCAAGCTTGAATAAAATTGAGGAAATATGGTGATCCACTGTTTTGGGAGCAATAAATAGTTTGCCGGCAATTTCTTTGTTTTGAAGGCCTTCCTTCAATAATTGCAATACGTCCAGCTCCCGGCCGGTTAGTAATGCCGCATTTGACAAGGTGGATTTTCGCATGCCCCGGGGAATGCTTTTCATGCCCGCGGATCGCATTTCCGCTTTTATTGTTTGAACCACAGCATCGGCGCCCAGTCCCTGGAGGATCCCTATTGCTTCCCGTTTGTCGTCCTCTGTGCCCGCCGATAACGCCAAGGCTTCGTTGTACGGGCATCCTGCGTTTTTCCATAGGCTGGCGGCTTTTTTGGCTTTTGCCGGACTGCTGATGTCGTAGCCTTGAAATACTTCTTTCAACAGCAAGGATTGCCCCCTTGCCCTTTGCATCCAAAAAAGGAATTCACTGTTGCCATAGATATTGCCTCTATTTTGAATAATTTGAATGGCATTTTTCAGTAGCTCATCATCAATAAGATGTTCGCCCATTATCCATTCATATTCTAAAAATGCACTTAACACCGTAATGATTCGTTGCGGCTCCGTTGTCTCAAACGCGTAGCTTGTAGCTTTGGTTAAACGTGAAATAATAGCTGCAGGATCTCCCCGGCGCATTTCAATGCTGGCCAGGATGGAAAGGGCATAGATAGTAATAATCTTTAACTGCTTATCATCTCCTGCCAGTGGCGCAGCAATGTTATAAGCAGCTGTCCAATTTCCCGTCTCTAAATAAAATCTTGCCTTGACGATCAGAAGATAATTTCCCGACAGGTAAAGATTATTTTCTTCACAAAAATGAATACCTGTATCCAGTGCCGACTTTGCTGAAGGATAATCTTTAATGATGACGCTGTTGTAGGCAAGGTTTATGTAGGCCATGCCTGTATACTCATGATAGGAATTTTCTAACCCTATTTCAAGGCTTTGCTGAAGCAATGATAAACCTTCCTGCTGCCATGCCGGTACCCTTATTTTTACTGCACCAACGTTCCCAAGGGCATATGATAAAAGCCCTTTGTCAAGTAAATCTTTTGCCATGGCAATTGCCTTTTCACCCCAAAAAATACATTCCTCAGAAAGGTCGGACATCATTTTTAATTGCGACAACAGGCTGTAAGCCGCTGCTTTGGAGTGGGATACAGGCTTATCTTTTAAAACCTCAATCGCTTGCCGGGTAAATTCTTCCGCCTTTTTAAGGTCGTCATCTATCCAGCAAAGCCACGCTAAAAAGCAAAGACATTTGGCGAGCTTTTCGGAGTCACCTCTTTTTTCCAGGAATTTTAAAGATTTCGCTGTGTAGATGATGGCATCCTTTACCTTATTGGTGAGATAAGACTCAAAAGCATACCCTTCATACAGTTGCAGCAGCAAATCTTCATCAACACCCTGGTAATAGTCTATTGCGGTTAAATACAATTTTGCAGCCTCTGTATGCGCACCAACAGAAGCGGCCTGTTTTGCTGCCACCGATGCGTATTTAATGACCAACCCGTTTTCGTTGGCATTTTTTGCATAGTGCACTATACGCTCAATATCGCCTTCATCTTCAAAAGAAGTTAAAAAAAGGTCCAGCATCATTTTGTTCAGCGCAATTCGTTTAAACGGAGAAAGCGATCCCTCAATGGTTCTCCGGTATAATTCATGTTTAAAAACCACCCGGTCGTTTTTAATAATGATAATCTTCAGCGCAAAGCAATGATCCATTTCCTCATCCCAGGATGATTTTATTTTCGCAAAACGATTTATCTCGAGGCCTTCTGGTATCACAGAACAGATTTGCCATGCATGTTTGGTTCCTTCCTCCAGGCGGTCATAAACAGCCAGGATGGAATCTTTGATATTTTCCGGAACGCCAGGACTGTAACTTGCCAAAATCTCGTTTACATAAAACGGATTACCGCCGGAAATCAGATAAACATCTTCTGCATTATAGCCCTTCTTACCCGCCATCGCTGTTACCGCTTCTTTTGAAAAAGGTGTGAGCTGCAGGCGGGTGAAGCTATCAGGCGGCAACTGTCCGTACAAATTGCGTAAGGAAGAATAAAAAGGAGTTTCATCATCGCGATAGGTAAGCACAAACAGGCAGGGCAATTGAGTGATACGCCTGGCGAAAAATTTTATGAAATCCAGCGTAGCTTCGTCGGCCCAATGAATGTCTTCAAATAAAATAATATTTCTTTTATTCTGGCTTTTTAACTCCCTGAAAAATGTAGCAAATAAGGCTGTGCGCTGCTCAATGGTTTGGGTAGCTGGCCATAACTCTTTGTTAACCTGCCAGATAATATCATACAACGGCGCCAAGGGACGCGGCGTAAACAAGGCATCACAGGCGCCCTGGTAAACAATACAATCATCTCCCTGCAACCTGCAAAATGTTTTCACCAGGGAGGTTTTGCCAATACCTGCTTCGCCGCTAACGAAAACGCAATGTCCTTCACCGCCGGCGACTTTCGAAAACTGAGTTTGCAATAGGTGCAAGAAACTTTCCCGTTCAATCAACTCCATGTTTCAATTTGTAAAATAGGGGTATAAAAAAAATAAAATAGGTAACAGCTCTTAAAGCCAACAGCAGAATAGAGACGTGCTTTGTACCATCAACGCATTCATCAAATGTAGATATTTTAATCAAGAGCCGTTTTTCATTGCTTTACCAACGGGGTTTATAATAGATAAACGGCAGGCTGGCTAAATGAAAACAACAAACAAATACCATTTTAAAATTAAACGAAAAAATCAACATGAAAAAGTTTGAACCACAACATGGCCTGAAAAAAAATGAAATGCATCTCGCTGGCAGATCCAACACATGGATAAGTT
>JANPGT010000719.1:0-1829 GCA_031424135.1 Chitinophagaceae bacterium | reverse complement strand
GATCTATTTTCTCTACAAGACCGTTGGTAAAAACAGTGAAGCCGGTAATAATCTCATCATGGAAGAAATTCATGCGCCGGGCGGCGGTGTACCCGCCCGTATGGCGCCCATGGTATTGCTGACTACACTGATTACGCATTTGTTTGGAGGCTCCGCAGGCCGCGAAGGTACTGCCGTGCAGATGGGAGGTAGTATAGCAGGTTTCATGGCACGTACCCTTTCATTAAAACCCAACGATACCCGTATACTATTGATGATGGGCATTGCCGCGGGCTTTGGGGCAGTATTTGGCACCCCCATTACAGGGGCCATCTTTGCATTGGAAGTACTGGCCATCGGCACCATCCGGTACGATGCGCTGCTGCCATGTTTAATTGCCAGCGTACTCGCCGATATTACCTGCACCGCCTGGGGCATACAGCATACGCATTATCATATCGGTAACCTGGAAGCGGTGGCTTCACAGGTATCATTCATTCATTTCGACCTGCTGTTGCTTGCTAAAGCCATCCTGGCGGGAGTGGCGTTTGGGCTTGCCAGTTACCTGTTTTCCACCATGCAGCATTCCATTAAAAAATACAGCCAGCAATACATACCTTATAAATGGATGATTCCAGCTGTGGGAGGTATCCTGATTATTGCATTGTGTTATATTACCGGCACCCGGGATTATATTGGACTGGGCGTGTATGCGCAGGACAGTAAAGGCGTGTCCATTGTATCTTCCTTCCAGGCAGGCGGAGCGCACAGCTGGAGCTGGCTCTGGAAAATTATTTTTACCGCTATTACACTGGGCATGGGTTTTAAGGGAGGAGAAGTAACCCCGCTGTTCTTTATAGGGGCAGCACTGGGTAATACCATTGCCATGCTTACGGGCGTACCCGTTGATTTATTCGCCGGTCTTGGATTCATCGCGGTGTTTGCGGGCGCCACCAACACACCTATTGCCTGCACTATGATGGGCGTTGAATTGTTTGGAGGGCAGCACCTCCTCTATTATGCAGTAGCCTGTTTTACGGCCTATTATTTCAGTGGTCATTCAGGCATTTATGCAGCTCAGAAAATGGCAGTGAATAAAATTGACCAATCATGAAATTGACAACGACACGCCGCCTTGCCTAATTTTACAAAAAAGTCTTCGTGTAACTTAGTTCCTGTCTGCCACCGTGGTTCACTTTGAATAATCTGCTTCAAACCTGGCCAGCGGCGCCATTTTGGCTTTGTTCAAAATCAGCTTTTTTCCCAGGTGGATATAGTTGTCTGCTTCGCGCAGTGCTTCAAACAATTTATTTTCATTGGCCAGGTCGTCGCAGGCCATCATGGTGCCCATCATATTGGAAAAAGCCACGCGGCTACCTTCCTTCAGTTCAAAATGACCTCCAAAACCATTGCAGCCTGCAAAGCCCTGCAGCTGGTTGCCCTCTTTTTTCAACCTGATATACACTTCCTTTTTGTCTGCAGGCGTTGGGCCTACCGGCTTTCCCCTTAATTCTGTAAGCCGCCAGTAGGTTTCGGTTATTTCAGCATTTCCATTATTCCCGGTAGCTGCCTTTTGCGATTTGCAGGCAGCAAAGACTAAAGCAGTAAAACACAGTACAGCTAACAGGGAATATCGCATACAAGGAACTTAAATTAATAAAGAAGTGAACCAACACGGTAAAAATACCCAATCTTTTGCATTTCAAAACGCAGCCGGCCTTCAGTAATGACAGGCGGCAGCCGTCCTTCGCCAATTCTTATTTCTTGAAAATAAAATACACCGCTATTACAAGGAATCCAAATCCGATAATGTGGTTCATTGTAAACTGCACGTTCTTAAAAAAAATGAG
>JANPGT010000718.1:0-1559 GCA_031424135.1 Chitinophagaceae bacterium | reverse complement strand
CAAAATCAATTTTTTAACCCGGTGACGGGTAAAAGGTTTATGGCGTAAGGTATAAGGTCCGAAAGGACCGGCGCCCTGCCCCTTACACCTTCTACCTTCTGCCTAAATTTCTTCGCATGAAAAAATTGTTTTGGGGAATTTGCTTTTTGACGGTACAACAAATCAGCTTTGGCCAGTCAAAAACAAGTTTTCTTATCACAGACGCTGCCGGAAACCCGGTAGCCAACGCCAGTATTGAATTAGAAAAAACCGGCATTTTTGCCGCCGGTGAAAACGGCCAGCGCTCCTTTTTTACCCGGCAAACCGGCCCGGTAAAAGTACATGTAAGCAGTGTTGGTTTTAAGACGGTAGACACCAGCATTGTTTTGCCGGCCGAACTGGTAAAAATTTCGCTGAACCGCCTCAACCTTTTCCTGGATCCAGTAGAAATTAAAGCCATCAGGGCCGGTGAAAAGGCACCTTTTGCAAAAAGCAATCTCAGCAAAGCGGATATTGCCAACCGTAACCTGGGCCAGGACCTGCCGTTTATCCTCAGCCAGACGCCGTCAGTAATTGTTACTTCAGATGCAGGTAACGGTGTAGGCTACACGGGTTTACGCATCCGGGGGACAGATGCCACCCGCATTAACGTTACACTCAACGGCATCCCCTATAATGATGCAGAAAGCCAGGGCACTTATTTTGTAGACATGCCCGATATCAGTTCCTCCCTCAGCAGCATACAAATACAAAGAGGCGTGGGTACCTCTTCCAACGGCGCAGGGGCATTTGGCGCCAGCATTAACCTCAGCACCAACGAGCTGAACGAAAAAGCCTATGCAGAAGTCAACAACAGCTTCGGTTCATTCAGCACCTGGAAAAACACCGTAAAGTTTGGTACGGGTTTAATCAATAAACATTTTACTTTCGACGGCAGGTTGTCTAAAGTTAGCAGCGATGGTTTTATAGACCGCGGCAGCAGTAACCTGAAAAGCCTGTTTGCCAGTGCCGCCTATATCAATGGAAATACATCCATCAGGTTTAATATTATTTCGGGGACAGAAAAAACTTTCCAGGCCTGGAACGGCATACCCCAGTACAAACTTTTTTACAACCAGGATAGCCTGACCCAGCATTACTATAACAACCTGGGCTCATTGTATTTTACGTCCGCTGATTCCTCCAATCTTTTTAACAGCAACCTAAGGAAGTACAATGTATTTACCTATCCCAACCAGACAGACAATTACCAGCAGGATCATTACCAGCTTTTCTTCAACCACCAGTTTGCCGGCGAATGGTCTTTTAATGCAGCTGTCTACCTGTCTAAAGGCAAAGGCTATTATGAAGAATATAAGAATGATGCCAAATACAGCAGCTATGGATTACCCAATGTGGTGCTTGGCGCCACTACCGTGAAAAGAACCGACCTGGTGAGAAGACTGTGGCTGGACAATAATCTCTATGGCAGCATCTTTTCGCTGATGCACAAAACAAAGAAAGACCAGTTCAGTGTGGGCGGTGGCTGGAACCAGTATGATGGCAAACACTATGGCAATATTATATGGGCATCCAACGGG
>JANPGT010000717.1:0-14940 GCA_031424135.1 Chitinophagaceae bacterium | reverse complement strand
GACAAGTCCGGGCCGCAATGCGGCTGGTTCTATGCCCTGTGGGGGCGGAGATATAGGCTTGAACGTATGGGTAGAGAATGGCGATCTGTTGTTTTATCTGTCGCAGGGAGGCATGTTCGACGAGCACAACCAGTTGCTGAAAGCAGGCAGGGTGCGGCTGCATATTTCGTCTGACCCTTTCCGTGGTAGCCATTTCAGGCAGGCGCTTCGCCTGCAGGAAGGTGGTGTACAGGTAAACGGTGAAGAAACAACAGTGACCATCTGGGTAGATGTATTTCGCCCGGTAATACATGCGTCTGTGCAGAGCCGCCGCCCGGTTACAGTTACCACTTCTTATGAATCATGGAGGCACGAAGATCACATTATCCGCGGCACAGAATTCAGGGCCAATTCTTACAAAGTGCCGCAAAAATGGCCCGTGCAGACGTATAAAGACAGTATCCGTTTCATTGGCAATGAGGTGCTTTTTTATCACCGTAACAGGCAGGATGTAAAAAACATTTTTGATTATACAGTTGAAATGGAGGGGATGTCTGCGGTGAAAGATAAAATGTATGATCCGCTGTCCAACAATACTTTCGGCGGCAGGATGAAGGGGGAAGGCATGGAACCCGCTGGCACTGATACAGGTGTATACGCAAATGCGGTTTACAAAGCATGGAGACTGAAAAGTAAACGCCCGGTACGCGGGCAGCAACTGGAAATAGTACTGTACACAGCGCAGACCGCTACATCGCAGGTGTGGGAAGACGGACTGGCAGCGATTGCGGGGGAGGCCGCAGCAAACAAAAAAACTGCCTTGGCAAAAACACGGAAGTGGTGGCAGCAGTTTTGGGAGCGCAGCTATATTTTTATTGAAGGGGCAGACAGTTTTGTAGCAAGAAACTACCAGCTTTTCCGCTACCAGCTGGGATGCAATGCTTATGGTAAATGGCCCACCAAATTCAATGGCGGCCTTTTTACGTTTGATCCGGCTTTTGTGGATGAGCGGTATCCATGGTCACCCGATTTTCGGTTGTGGGGTGGCGGTACTATGACGGCCCAAAACCAGCGCCTGGTTTACTTTCCCATGCTGAAGGCCGGGGATTTTGATATGATGAAACCGCAATTTGATTTTTACCTGCGTTCACTGAATAATGCAGAACTGCGCAGCAGAATATACTGGAACCATGGCGGTGCCAGCTTTACTGAACAAGTAGAAAACTTTGGTTTACCCAATGTAACAGAATACCAGCCCAACCGGCCCGCAGGGTATGACCCGGGTATGGAATACAATGCCTGGCTGGAGTATGAATGGGAAACGGTATTTGAATTTTGCCTGATGATACTGGAGACAGAGCGGTATGAAGGCGCTGATATAAAACAATACCTGCCCCTGATTGAAAGCTGCCTGCAGTTTTATGATGAACATTACCGGCAACTGGCCCGGCAAAGAGGGGTAAAACAGCTGGATGAACAGGGACACTATGTATTCTATCCCAGTTCAGCAGCAGAGACTTTTAAAATGACGTACAATTCTGTTACTGTTATTGCGGCATTGAAAGTAATACTTACCCGCCTGCTGGAGCTACCGCAGCAGTATGCAGACACCGCCAAAAGAAAAGAATGGGAATCAATGCTGCTGCGTATTCCACCTGTGCCTCTCCGTGAGATAGAAGGGCGCACTATGCTGGCACCCGCGCAGGCATGGGCAAGGGTACAGAATTCAGAGACGCCTCAGTTGTACCCTGTATTTCCCTGGGGCATTTACGGCGTAGGTAAACCAGGACTGGATACGGCCATCAACACTTATAAATATGATCCGCACTCGGTAAAATTCCGGAGTTATGTGGGCTGGCGGCAATACAGCATTTTTGCTGCCCGGCTGGGATTAACTGAAGAAGCAACTGCGCTAACCCGTGAAAAGTTTAAAGACGGTCCGCACCGCTTCCCCGCTTTCTGGGGACCTGGATTCGACTGGACACCCGACCAAAACTGGGGAGGATCTGCCATGATTGGTCTGCAGGAAATGCTGCTGCAGGCAGACGGAAAGAAAATATACCTGTTGCCTGCCTGGCCAAAAGCATGGAACGCGCATTTCAAACTGCATGCACCTTACAATACTACTGTAGAAGCCAGGGTACAGGATGGCAAACTCCGTGATCTCAAAGTACTGCCAGTTTCAAGAGCGGCAGATGTGATAGTAATGCCATAGCACTAGCCAAAATTTCGATATGACTGCCCTGGTAATTTTAAAAGTGCGCACAGATATGCTCAGTTTTTCTGTGGAATAATTTGCCACGGGCAAAGGCTTACCCAAACAGGCGCTGAAAAAACGCGGCGAAATTGATTGCCGGCCAGCAGGGAAACATTAAAATATTGCTATATATACGGCTTTTAAGGCGTAAACAGCGCCAGCTGCTCCTTATAAATGGCTGCTGGTTGTTCACCAGCCGTGCACCGCTGCAAATGATGGCCTGTGGCTTTATTATTGTTTATCACCCCATGATAGTTGTATTGGCCTGGCTGTCAATTTATTCAGCTCCTCAGCAATAGCAGGAGTATGCGGGTGAGTAGGTTTTCGGGCCATCAGGCACACTGAAATTGGGATTCATGCATTTAATTGTTATTTATGGAAGAGCTGGTAAAGAGAGGAAAGAAAATAGTATTGGTGGCAGACGATGATTTTGATTTACTGCAATTGGTGAAAATGCAGTTACAGCAGGCAGGCTTTTTAGTACGTCTTTCGCTCAACGGAAAAGGCATTGTTAAAATGGCGCAGGATGATCACCCGGATGTAATATTGCTGGATATTACGATGGATGGCATTTCAGGCGGCGATATCTGCAAAAAACTAAAATCAAATGATCAGACGGCGGCTATTCCTGTAATTATGATCTCTGCCAACGACAATATTGAAGATGTAGCGCAGCATTGCGGCGCCAATGATTTTGTACGCAAGCCATTTAATGTGCAGGCAATAAGGGAAACCATCAGCCGGTATTTGTAATGGGTACCGTAAGTGAAGCACAGGGATTTTCCCGCAGCATTGTAATCCTGTTGGTCTTTTACCCTTATAAGTTACCAGTAAGACAATTCCCCGGCTGATATATCCATCCCCTTTTTTTCAGTTTCGGTTCATTTCTCCCCTTCTGCTGCCTGTTATTTTAGTAAAGCATCATCTGCAGCAATTGCAGTGTTGCACAAGACGGGGATGTTGTGCAGATATTTCTTATATTTAAGCAACACGTCTGTTAAATATCATGCCATGCGGTCCCCGCTATCGTTCATATGGATACCCGCCATTGTTTGCCTGGCTTCCTGTTCGCCCTCACTTCCCAAAGAAGTGGGAATTGCTTACAGGAAACTGCCTGCCAGGCTTGACTATAACCTTCATGTAAAGCCGGTGCTGGCAGACAAGTGCTTTGCTTGCCACGGGCCCGATAAAGCCAAACAGAAGGCAGGACTGCGGCTCGACCTGGCCGAAGCTGCTTTTGCAGAACTTCCGGAAAATCCGGGCAAGTATGCCATTAAGCCCGGGAGTCTGAATGGAAGCGAGTTTTTTCACCGCATTCTATCGGCAGACCCGGAGTATATGATGCCGGTACCCAGCTCACATTTAAGCCTGACCGCAAAAGAAAAAGCCATACTGGTAAAGTGGATCGAAGATGGCGCGGTATACAAACCACACTGGGCCTTTGTAAAACCGGAAAAGCCAGCGGTTCCTGCTGTTAAAAACGGCAGCCGCATCATCAACCCCATAGACAATTTTATTTTCAGCCGGCTGCAGGAAGAGCAGCTCCTGCCTTCTGCAGAAGCGGATAAAGAAACATTGTTGCGCAGGGTTTCGCTCGACCTTACCGGCCTGGCTCCAACGGTAGCAGAAACAGCTATTTTTTTGAAAGACAATGCCGCCAACGCCTATGAAAAACAGGTAGACCGCCTGTTGGCTTCCCCGCATTACGGAGAGAAAATGGCAGTAGACTGGCTGGACCTGGCACGTTTTGCAGATTCTCATGGTTATACGGTCGACAGGTTAAGGGATATGTCGCCCTACCGCGATTGGGTCATCAACGCCTTCAATAAAAACATGCCCTACTCCACTTTTATACAGTGGCAGCTGGCCGGCGACCTGATGCCGAATCCTTCCAAAGAAATGATCATTGCCACCGCTTTTAACCGCAACCACCAGCAGAACATGGAAGGTGGTATTATTGAAGAGGAATACCAGGCAGAATATGTGGTAGATCGTACCAATACATTCGGCGATGCATTTATGGGATTGTCTGTAGGCTGCGCCAAATGCCACGATCATAAGTTTGACCCCATCAGCCAGAAAAATTATTATGAGCTCTTTAGTTTTTTCAACAATGTGAAAGAAGCAGGGCAAATCTCATGGGATGATGCCATGCCTACACCTACGCTGCTTTTGCCTGCGCCTGAGAAAGAAAAGATATTGCAGTTTCTGCGTAGTAATATGGCTGCGCAGGAACAGCAGCTGGAACAGGCTGTAAATAATGCCGGTCCGGGTTTTGAAAAATGGCTGCAGGCAGGTATGTATAAAAAGCTGGTAACAGAAAAAATACCACAGGCAGGCCTGCAGGCACGCTACAGTTTTGATAATGGATCTTTAAAGAGCAGCGTTTCCCCCGGCAAAGCTGGTGTCATGAAACGCGAGACCGGTCAGCCGGGCGATGCACCTGTTTTTGAAGCAAGGGAACCGGGGAAAGCGCTTATACTTACCGGTGATACCTGGCTGGATTTGAATGAAACCGGTGTTTTCGGAAAATCGGATCCTTTTAGTATCGGCATTGCCATCAATATTCCAACATCCTTGAAAGAAGGGGTGATTTTGCACAAGAGCCAGGCAGAACGGCTGTATAATTTCCGGGGTTATCATCTGAGCCTGAAAGACGATAAACTGGAATTAAATATGTCGCATACTGCGCCTTCCAATGCCATTACCAAAATAACCCGCGCAGCCATACCCCGTAATCAATGGCTGCAGCTGGTGATCACTTACGACGGATCTTCCACCGCAGCCGGTCTGCGTTTATTCATCAACGGTGATGAAGCCGCTATGGAAACCACCATGGATCAGTTAACCAAAGACATTCTTTTCGCCGGCAGGCAGCAACCCGGCCTGCAGATTGGTGGTTGGTGGCGGGGCATGGGTTTTAAGGGAGGAAAAGCAGATGATATCACCGTTTACAACCGGCAGCTGACGCCCTTTGAGGTTAGTGTACTGGCAGGTAGAAATACCTGGGCCGGTATCATTGCAACGGGCAAAGAACAATTGCCTGCCGGCGCATTGCAGGCATTAAAGAGCTATTATTTATCTGCCGTTGATTCCCGGGCGCAACAGGAAAGAAAAAAACTGCAACAGCTGCGCCGGCAGCTTACAGATTCAACAGCCGGTGTGCAGGAGCTGATGGTGATGCAGGAAATGCCTACACCCAAAAAAACATTTATACTGCAACGTGGTAATTATAATATGCCGGGCGAAGAGGTGACGCCCAATACGCCTGCAGGCATTTTGCCGTTCGCCAAAAATCTTCCCCGCAACCGTTATGGCCTGGCGCAATGGCTAACAGACGATAATCACCCGCTGACCGCAAGAGTAGCCGTTAACCGTTTCTGGCAGAATTTTTTTGGTATTGGCCTGGTAAAAACCGCTGAAGATTTTGGCAACCAGGGAGAGTTGCCCAGTCATCCGCAGTTGCTTGACTGGCTGGCCGTCTATTTCAGGGAATGCGGGTGGGATATAAAGAAACTGAATAAACTAATTGTGCTGTCGGCTGCCTACCGGCAATCATCGGTAGCCGGCAAAACGCTGGTAGAAAAGGATCCCGAAAACCGCCTGCTGGCGCGTGGTCCGGCTTTCCGGATGTCGGCAGAAATGATACGCGACAATGCTTTGCAGGCCTGCGGTTTGCTGAACCGGAAAATTGGTGGCCCCAGTGTAAAACCATATCAGCCCGCGGGACTTTGGGAAATCAACAACTCCAGTTATACACCTGATACCGGCGATGCTGTCTACCGCAGAAGCCTGTACGTACTGGTGAAGCGGACTGTTCCCAATCCTACATTGGCTACCTTCGACGGCGTATCAAGAAGTTATTGCGTGGTAAGGCGGCAGAAAACCAATACCCCGCTGCAGGCCCTGGTAACCCTTAACGACCCTGCCTTTACAGAAGCCATGAAAGTAATGGGTGTACAGATGCTGTCTGAAAGGGATAACCGTAAATCAATTATTGAGGCATACCGGAAACTGACGGCTAAAACGCCTTCGGTAAGAGAAGTGGACCTCCTGCTGGACCTGCAGCAGCTTGAACTGAAGAAGTTCAAAGCACACCCGGAGAAGGCAGGTGGATGGCTGCATGCAGGACAATACAGGGTAGATAAAAAATCAGATACGCTGATGGTAGCCGCCAATGCGGTGATAGCAAGTACCATTCTAAATAGTGATGCCTGTTTAACAAAAAGATAAAAATTATGGCGGATCATCATCAGGAATCATTCAGGTTGCATACACCGGATTTTGAGCGCCTGAATAAAAACCTTGACCGGCGCAACTTCCTGGTAAAGACTTCCCTGGGGCTGGGCGCTTTGGCTACAGGTTCTTTGCTGGGCATTCCCCGGCTTTTTGGAAATGCATCAACCCCATTGACAGAGAATAATACCGCCAGCTTTGAAGAAGAAATGCTGCGCGCCATTCCGCATTTTGCGCCAAAGGCCAAACGCATTGTGTATTTATTCATGGCCGGAGGACCTTCGCAATTTGAAACTTTTGACTACAAACCCGGGTTGGCGGGTATGATGGGACAGGCATTGCCGGATTCGGTCCGCAAAGGACAAAGGCTTACCGGTATGAGTGCCAACCAGAGTATTTTGCCGATAGCCCCATCGGCATTTAAATTTAACCAGTACGGTAAAAGCAATACCTGGATAAGTGAACAGCTGCCGCAAACATCAGCAGTGGTAGATGATTTGTGCATTGTTAAGTCATTGTATTCGGAAGCCATTAACCACGACCCGGCCATTACTTTTTTTCAAACAGGCAACCAGTTACCGGGCAGGCCTTCCATCGGCAGCTGGCTGAGCTATGGACTTGGGTCAGATAATAACAACCTGCCCTCTTTTATTGTGCTGGTGTCTAAAAACGGGCAAAAGGATCAACCTCTGTATGCAAGATTATGGGGCAATGGATTTTTGCCCTCCAGGTACCAGGGAGTGCAGTTCAGGGCAGGAAAAGACCCGGTGTTATTTTTAAACAACCCCGATGGGTATGATGGTGAAGACAGGAAGGAAATGCTTGGCTACCTTACAAAGCTGAACCAGCTGCAGAACGAGGCCTACGGAGATCCGGAAGTAGAAGCCCGCATTGCCCAGTATGAAATGGCCTACCGCATGCAGACTTCAGTACCAGCGGTAATGGATATTTCAAAAGAACCGGACGAAGTTTTTGACTTATACGGTACCGATAGCAGGGACCCGGGTACTTTTGCCGCCAACTGCATACTGGCGCGTAAACTGCTGGAGAAAGATGTAAAGTTTGTACAGCTTTACCACCAGGGCTGGGATCAGCATGGCGGCTTACCCAAAGCCATTGCGCAGCAATGCAGGGCCACAGACCAGGCCACAGCAGCCCTGATCAAAGATTTGAAAAGACGCGGCCTGCTGGAAGATACGCTGGTGGTATGGGGTGGCGAATTTGGCCGCACCGTATACTCACAGGGAAAGCTAACCGCAGAAGACTATGGCCGCGACCATCACCCACGCTGCTTTACAATGTGGATGGCCGGCGCCGGGGTACAGCCGGGCATTACCTACGGTGAGACAGACGATTTCAGCTACAATATTGTAAAAGACCCCGTACATGTTCACGATTTCCAGGCAACACTGATGTACCTGATGGGAATTGACCATGAAAGGCTGACCTATAAATTCCAGGGCCGGCGTTTCCGTTTAACAGACGTACATGGTAAATTGGTAAAAGGTATATTGTCGTGACGCCTGCTTAATAATTGATTAACCAGCAAAAATTAAATGATGCCTACCAGGAGGAATTTTATCAGGAATACAATAATGGGCTCCGCTGTTGCTATTGCCAAACCGGTCAGCAGTTTTGCTATACTGCACAAAGACAAAATGCCCGATGATACGGTAATCGGACACGGTGGATTTACCTATAAGGCAGATAAGAACTGGGCCAAAATCAGTGTAAACAGTAACCCGCTGTTCAATTGCCATGAAATGGTACAGGACAGCAAAGGAAGACTGATCATGCTGGGCGATAATACGCGCAATAATATTTTAATATTTGACAAGTCAGGCAAACTGCTGGATTACTGGGGCACCGCTTTCCCGGGCGGGCACGGGCTGTCCATTACAAAGGAAGGTGGTGAGGATTTTCTGCTGATTACAGATTGCGGCTGGTACCAGGATAAAACTGGCAACTGGAACAGGCAGGCAGGGCAGGTAGTAAAAACAACGCTGGATGGCCGCCTGGTGTTTTCCATTGGGCATCCCCGTACCATTGGCATTTACAAGGACGATGAATATTTTATGCCCACTGAAACTGCCGTAGCGCCCAATGGTGATATTTATGTAGCCGATGGATATGGATCGGATTATATTATTCAATATAACAGCAGGGGACAGTACATAAGGCATTTTGGAGGTCACAATAATGCCAATGCAGCACATAACCTTTCAAATGCCCATGGCATAGCTGTAGATCTGCGCGATAAAAATAATCCTTTGCTGATGGTGACTTCGCGCGAAGAAAACTGTTTTAAAGTATTTACCATGGAAGGGAAGTTTATCCGCCGTATTGATTTGCCGGGCATGTATATCTGCCGGGCGGTAGAAGATGGCGACTATGTATATGCAGGTGTTTGCTGGTCTAAGGATGCTGCCGGCAAACGCAACAGCAATTCCGGCTTTATCACTATCCTGGATAAAAATAACAAAGTAGTCTCTAACCCGGGTGGCGCAGCACCGTTATACCAGGATGGGCTGCTGCAGC
This sequence comes from Chitinophagaceae bacterium, assembly GCA_031424135.1. Classification (GTDB taxonomy): domain Bacteria; phylum Bacteroidota; class Bacteroidia; order Chitinophagales; family Chitinophagaceae; genus JACMLD01. Next base: position 5,930 of record JANPGT010000717.1, on the reverse strand, counting down.
CCACACTGCAGGCTGCCAACCCGGTATTTCAGCATGGTCACGATGTCTGTGTAGATGAAGACAAGAACCTTTATGTATGTCAGTGGAATGCCAATCATACGGCGCCTGTAAAATTAACCCGTGTATAAAATGGTGTTGCTGGACATCACAGGATTTCTTGGACGCATGCATCCGCTGGTGGTGCATCTGCCCATTGGCTTTTTGCTGTTGGCCATTGTGTTCGACCTGGTCTCTTATCATAGCCGTTATGCCTACCTCAAAACAGCTGTAGGTTTTACCCTGCTGGCAGGTGTTATTGCGGCGGTAACAGCCTGTGTTTTTGGGTGGCTGCTGTCATTCTCCGGCGATTACAATGCAACAACATTGTACCACCACCGATTGGCCGGTATTGTACTCACGGTGATAGCTGCGCTGCTGTATTGGATGAATTCAGGTAAAATAAAAAGAAGACTGGTCTTGCCGCCTGTATTGTTTTCAGTTTTGTTCCTGGGCCTGGCCGTATTAATGGCGTATACTGGTCACCTGGGTGGCAATCTTACTCACGGCAGTAACTATTTAACACTGGAAACATTAACAAAGGAGCGGCGGCCAAAACCGGCCAAAGCGGAAGCGGCTTTTATCTTTGAAGACGTAGTGCATCCCATGCTGGAAAGCCGCTGCGGACAGTGTCACCAGTCTGGTAAGCTAAAAGGAAAATTATCAGTAGCAACGCTGGCAAGTTTATTGAAAGGAGGCAAACATGGTGCAGCCATAGTGCCGGGCAAATTGCAGGAAAGTGAATTGTTTACAAGAATTTCGCTTGACCCCGATAATGAGGCCTATATGCCTTCTGATGGTAAGACGCCGTTGACCAAAAACGAAGTGGAGATTATACGCTGGTGGATTGAAAAAGCCATGGCAGCGGAAGGGAAATCTATTGCTTCATTTAAAGAGGGATCTGCAATTGCGCCCAGGGTTGCGGTATACCTGGGGCTGAGTAAAACACTTCCCGGCGATGAGGGGGAAATGATGGCGCAGCCAATTAATCCGGACATACCACAGACTGCAGACACCATGGCCATTGGTGCATTGCGCAATGCCGGGTTGATGGTAAGGGTGATGCTGCAGCACCCGGTAATGCTGGATATTACTTTGCCGGCTGGCTCCGGGATAAAAATGGCGGCCATACAACCGGCCTTAGAACGGGTAGCGAAAAATATTGTATGGTTAAATCTCTCTGCTAATAACTGCACGGACGCAGAACTGAATTTTTTAAAAGCCTGCACAAATATTGAAAAGTTGCGGCTCGAAAAAAATCCTGTCACAGACAGCATCAGCAGGCCGTTGGCTGCTTTACCACACCTGCAGTCAGTAAACCTGAATGAAACCTATATTACCAGGCAGGGGGTTGCCGTGCTGGAAAAGAATCCGTCTCTTAAACGTATTTACACCTGGAATACGACTGTGAAATAAAATTTCTTATCAGGCGGCAGGCGGTGCAGAAAGAAATGCAAGCCCCTGCCGTTTAACAGGCAGATTCACTTTTTTTTATTGTGCAGCTTCTCCTGCTATTTTAGCATTTCTCTTTTATTCCCTTTGAAATCAGTAATGGTAATCCTGGTGGCTGCTGCATCTATTGCCACTGTTCTTGATGATTGCGATAAAAATCCGGCACCATAATAGAATTCCATTTTTCTTTTACTGCCGTTGGCATAGAAAACAGCTGCTGAAAAATCTCCTGGCAGCAGGGTGAACCAGTCTTTGCCGCTGGTTTTGCTGGTGGCAGCAAAAATTTTTAAGCTATCCTGGTTTTGGCTGGCTATCAGGATATCTCCGTTGATGGCGGTATGCAATGTGGCCAGGGCCTTCCCGTCACCATTTACGTAAAAGCCGCTGGCAGCCACAGGCATTGCGGTAAATTTGCCCCTGCCATCTCCGCGCAGGCACAATCCGTTAAAAGCATCGTGCCTGCCGCTATAAGGCTCCATTCCATAGTCATTGCCCACCAATACAAGATCGGTATTGCCATCCGCGTCAATATCGGTGGCCTGCATTCCGTAGATGGGCGCAAATTGTGCCTCAACCGGCAGGGCGCTGATACTGAACTGTCCATTGCCTTTATTTTCAATATAACTGCTTTGCATATCGGTGGCTTTCAGCAGCAATGCATCCTGCCTGGCGGCAGGTTTTAGTAACTCATCTAAAGAAGCCAGTCCATAGGCTTTGTAGGTCGGAAATCTTTTCCGGATGCTAATCACCTGGCTGATCATATCATCGCGGGTAGCCATAGGAAAAAGTCTTCTTGTACCGTCTTCTGCTTTCATGTAGCAGAATACCATGGGGTCGGTTAATCCATTGTCATCAAAATCCTTTGCATACAGCAGCATGGGCTCTGCCGTACTTGCTTTGTAGTTGCTGTTCAATCCCCAGTTGCCTGCTGCGTAGTCTATATCTCCATCATTGTCAAAATCAGCTGCTGCAATACTGTTCCACCAGCCGGTATGTTCCGCTATTCCTGTAGCTTCATTTACCGGAAGCAGTTGGCGGCCGGTGTTTTTATAAAAACTTACCGGCATCCATTCGCCGGTAGTAATTAAATCCGGTTTGCCATCATTGTCAAAATCGCTCCAGAGTGCATCTGTTATCATGCCGGCCTGCTGCAGTTCCGGGCATAGCCGCGCAGTAGCATCAACAAAAGTTCCTGAATAATTCAACAGGATATAACTCTGTGGCGCCAATGGATATGCGCCGGAGACCACGCGTCCGCCCACAAACAAATCAAGATCCCCATCTGCATCAATATCTGCTGCCCGCACACAGGAGCCGTTGGAAAACATTTTTGGTAACGAGGAGTAGCTGGGCGTAAATTTTCCCTGCCCGTTATTGATGTACAGCACATCCTGCGCTGCCGGTTCATTGGGCGGCAACTCATAACTGCCGCTTACAATATAAAGATCCAGATCGCCATCACTATCGGCATCAAAAAAAAGCAGCCCCATGTCTTCCGCGGGGTGGCCATCGTCCTGCTGCAGAAAGCGGGTTGAATCCACATTGAAATGCCCCTTTTCGTCCTGCAAAAAAAACATGCTTTTATTGCCGGCTGACCCACCAATAAAGAAGTCCTCAAAACCGTTGCCATCTATATCGCCCACAGCAATGCCTGGCCCGTACTGGCTCAGCTTGTGTGGTATCGACGGTTGTGTGTTGTAGTCAATAGCATCTCTTTCGTGATGTTTGAACCGGATACCATATTGTTCTGCAACGGAATTAAACAATGGGGTGGTGGCCTTTGCGTTGGGAAACCCAGTGTCAGCAGCGGCTGTATAATTCAGTTGCAGGTATTGGTTACTGCGGATACCCATAAGCAATTGTGTTTTTCCATCGGGCCAGCGAATGCGCAGGGAATCTATGCTATCAATACTACCCAGGCCAAAATGCGCACGGTTGTCGTGGGTAGACATATAGCCCTTGCTGGGTTGATGTTCATACAATTGTTGTTTGCCATTGCCATAATTAATATGAACGCTGGCGCCAATGCCATTGTTGTTTTGGGCACTTCCCCTGAAACCCAGCGTGAGCGTATTGCGTTTGTTTGCCGCGGAAAAAATATTGAGCATATTCTCATACACAGATGCCGGGTCATTGATATTGTTGATCACCAGGTCAAGGTCGCCGTCGTTGTCAAGATCACCATAGGCGGCACCATTAGCGAAGGAAGGTTGGGTAAGTCCCCATGCAGCAGAGGTATTGCTGAACTGCAGGCCATCCCTGTTTTTAAAGGAATAATTCGGCAGCTTTACCACCGGTAAAGAGTCTGTCAATGCCAGCGAGTAGTTGCCTTTTCCGCCTCCCTGTCCATTGTTGAAAGTGATATAGTCAAGGTCTGTCACATCGCGCGGCAGTCCGTTGGTGATAATAATATCGCGGTAACCATCATTGTCAAAATCGGCTACCAGCGGGCACCAGCTCCAGTCGGTCTGGTACACACCTGCCAGGTAGCCCACCTCGCTGAATACAGGATGCCCCTGTGGCGCCATGCCCTGGTTCAGCTGCAGCACATTGCGCACATACTGGTGTTCGTACCCAAATTTCTGGCTGTTGTAATAATTAAAATATTCGTTACCGCTGAGCATTCTTTTTTTGCGCAGGTTGTTTTCGGGCAGCATCTCCAGCGAAATAATATCTGCCAGGCCATCGTTGTTGATGTCTGCAATGTCGGTACCCATGGCATTCCACCCTGTATGTTTAAAATATTCTCCGGGGCGGTTGGTGAAGCTGCCATTTTTGTTATTGATGTACAAGAGGTCGTTCGATACAAAATCATTGCTTACATAAATATCGGGCCAGCCATCCTGGTTGATGTCTGAAATACAAACTGCGTGTCCCCAGCCTTCAATGGTAATGCCGGCTGCTGCAGAAACATTGGTAAAGGTGGCATTGCCGTTGTTCCTGTAAAGCCTGTCTGTGTTGCGGGCACTGCCGTCCGTTACCTTGGGCCTGAACCTGATGGGCGTTTTGGGATCGTTCAGTTCATTGGTAACAAGGTACAAATCCAGGTCGCCATCCATGTCATAATCAAAAAAAACGCCCTGTGTGCTGAATCCCGTATCGGCAAGGCCATAGGCAGTAGCTGATTCTGCAAAAAAAGGGATACCCTCTTTATTAAGCCCCTGGTTGATGTATAATAAATTGGTGCGCCGTGCAGGGTCTTTCCTGAAGGAAGCAGCAATATAGATATCCATCCACCCATCGTTATTAATGTCTGCCACAGAGACGCCAGTGCACCACCTGCCATCGCCCGCTACAGCGGCGGCGGCAGTAATATCCCTGAACTGCAGACCGCCTTTATTGAGGAAGAGTTTATTTCCCTGCATATTAGCAGCAAAATAAATATCCATCAGTCCGTCGTTGTTGAAATCGGCTATGCCTACACCGGCACCGTTGTAAATATTGGCCTGGTTAAGAATATTGAGGGTGTCGCTTTCAAACAGTTTATTGGTAAAACTGATGCCGGTTTGTGCAGGTGCCAGTAAATTAAACAGGGGTTTTTCTTTTGACTGACTGAGCCCCGTAGTTACTATAAACAGCAGGAAGAACAAAAGAGATACCTGCAAATGGCGTTGGTAGATGATCATATAGCGGCAATTAGTATCCGCAATGTAATATTTTTGAAATCATCAAAAATCCTTTGTCTTTCCGGACTGTATCATAATTTATTCATTTTGTTACAGGTCCGCCTGCTGCATACTGATTTTGGAGAAATTGTTCCTGTAGCCCAGCGGGCTCAGTTGCAGTCTTGCTTTAAATGTTTTATGAAAGTTGGAAATATCGTTAAAGCCGCTGTCAAATCCAATCTGTGCCACCGGCTTGCTGGTATGCACCAGTTGCCGCACGGCAAAATCTACCCGGTAATCGGTAACAGCTTCAATAAATGTCTTGCGGGTAATTTTTTTAAAGTATTTACAAAAAGCCTGCGGTGTCATGTTCGCTGCAGCAGCGGCACCGGTTAATGTTATGTCTGATTGAAAATTGTCTACAATATAAGCCATCACTGTATTCAGTCTTTCCTGCCCAGTGACAGAAAGCGCAGCATGGGTTTGTTGCTGGCTAAGCAGGCGGTAATATTTGATAGCAGAAAGGGTATGCAGCAAATCAAGCAGCGACAGCAATTTTTTGAAGTCATCTTTTTCACCCAGCAGCGCAATTGCTTTTTGTTGCATGACCATGGTATTGCCTGTAAATTGCAGGCCATCGGCGCTTTTCAAAAGCAACTGTGCAATGCCGGCAGCTTCGGGCAGTGCTAAAAAACCTTTCCCCAGAAAGTCGTGCTGAAACTGAATGACCACAGAGCTGGAGTTTTCTCCGGCAGCACTTTCATCCGTTTTCCAGCAATGGGGCAGGTGCGCACCCAGCAGCACAAAGTCACCCGGAAAAAAATCATTCATATGGGT
>JANPGT010000716.1:0-5831 GCA_031424135.1 Chitinophagaceae bacterium | reverse complement strand
AGCTTATACGCTTAATTTTGATCGTTGTTTTAAAAAATCACGCAGCGCCTGGTCCACCGGCTGCCGCATATTCAGGAGGCGGTAAAAAAAATTCCTGTTCAGCATTTTCATTCTTACTTCATTCAGCCATTTATCCATTTTTTCTTTATAAGCATCACTGTCCTTCCGGGCATTGATTTTTACCAGCTTTCCTGTTTCCATATCTTCCAGTGCGGCATAATTGCCGTAGTCAAACGAAAGCTCATTTTCGCCTACCAGGTGAAAAACAATTATCTCATGTTTCATCACCGCCAGCTTATCCAGCACCTCAAACAATTCATTGTTCTGTTCATACAAATCGGTTATGAAAATCACCAGTTCCTTTTTTCCTGTACCGGAAAAAACACTGTTATAATGAACAGGGGCTGTAGTAATACCACCTGCCTTTATATTTTCCAGCTGGTAATACAGGCGGGCCATGTGCTGGTAATCTCTTTTGGCATCCATTGCAAACAATTGCTGTTCCTGCAAAACATAGAGGCCTACTGCATCGCCCTGCAGCCCTGCCAGCCATGCCAGTGATGCCGCCAGGTATTTGGCATAGGCCAGCTTTGTATAGCCATTGTCTTCGTGATTCATAGAGCCGCTGGCATCTATAATAAACCTTACCGAGATGCTGGTTTCCACTTCCGATTCGCGGATATAATACCTGTCCGATCTTGCATAGGCTTTCCAGTCAAGCTGCCGCAGATCATCGCCCGGCTGGTAGCTGCGGTACTGGCTGAACTCAAGGCCTTCACCCTTAATGCTGCTTTTATTGATACCGCTCATAAACCCTTCAATGGTAGTGCGGGCTGCCAGCTGCAGGTCTTTAATGGCCAGTAATATTTTCGGATCCAGTAAACGGCTCATGGTAAGTGGTGACGGGTGAATGGTGAGTAGGCCGTCTTGCTGGTTACCAGCACGCGTTTATAGGAATAAGGACTGTGCCATAAAAAAATCATATGGTAATAAAGTGTTATCAATGGTTCAGGATGGCTTTGGGTCTTTCAATTGTTTTCAGCAGTTCAGCCGTCACGGTATCTGCCACAATATTTTCCGCATCTGCCTTAAAATTCATCAGTATGCGGTGACGCAGTACAGGATAAGCCATGGCCTGCAGATCTTCCATAAGCACTGCATAACGGCCATGAAACAGTGCTCTTGCCTTTGCCGTGAGTATCAAAGATTGCCCCGCACGCGGCCCGGCACCCCATCTTACCCAGTCGCGCACATACGGCACGGTTGTAGTAGCCGGCCTGGTAGCACGTATCAATTCACTTACATACTGCACCAGTGTTTCGTTAATAGATACTTCACGTACCAGCACCTGCAGTTGTTTTATTTCATCTGCTTTTAATACGGCATTAATCACCGGCTTTTGGGTGCCGGTGGTACTGGTTAATATGGCGGCTTCTTCTGCAGCAGAGGGGTAATCAATGGTGATATAGAGTAAAAAACGGTCCGACTGCGCTTCCGGCAATGGATAAGTACCCGCCTGTTCAATCGGATTTTGTGTAGCCAGTATGAAAAACGGTTTGTCAAGCGGATAGGTTTGTCCGGCGTAGGTTACCGAAAATTCCTGCATGGCTTCCAGCAATGCAGACTGCGTTTTGGGTGGTGTACGGTTAATTTCATCTGCCAGTACCATATTGGCAAACAGCGGGCCTTTATTGAATTTGAAAAAACGCTTTCCGGTGCTGTGGTCTTCTTCCAGGATTTCAGTACCAATAATATCAGCCGGCATCAGGTCGGGCGTAAATTGAATTCTTCGGAAAGAAAGATCCAGGGCCTGCGAAATACTTTTTACCATCAGGGTTTTGGCCAGCCCGGGCACGCCTTCCAGCAAACAATGCCCACCAGCCAGTAAGGCAATCAGTATTTCATCCAGCACATCGTCCTGCCCTACAATTACTTTCTGGATTTCTTTTTTCAGCAGGGGCAGTTTACGCAACAGATCCTGCACCATCAATTCGGAATTATTCAAAACCTGAAATTTTTAATTGTTAATCAGCGGAAATTAAAAATAAATAAGTCAACTTGTAAAAAAATTATATCACCGGCAAGCAAGCATCAGGGCAATGAGTAACAGGCAATTTACATTTACCAGGTTGAGGTACCATAGTGGCGATTGGGATACTGATCAGCGAATGCCCTCCAATATACTCAATTCACTGATTGAATATACAACCATACCTGTAAACCTGCAGGAAAAAGTGGTTGATCTCAGCAGTGAAGATATCTTTCAACACCCGTTTTGTTATCTCAGCGGGCATAAACTGGTGCAGTTTGATAAACAGGAAGCCGCCCATTTCAAAACCTATATCCAGAACGGCGGTTTTATTTTTGTGGATGACTGCAATCATGATATTGACGGACTCTTTGCCAAATCGTTTGAAATGCAGATGAATACACTGTTTGGACCCACCGCATTAAAAAAGATTAAAAATGATCACCCGCTCTATCATTCCTTTTTTAAATTTGAAAAAGGACCGCCCAATACAGTGTTTGAACTGAACGGCTGGGGAGACGATCTTGTGCATGATTATTTAAAAGCCATTGAAATCAACGGGCGCATCGGGGTATTGTACAGCAATAAAGACTATGGCTGCGAGTGGGATTATGATTTCAGGAACAAACGTTTCCTGAGCGAAGACAATACAAAGTTTGGGGTAAATATTATTATGTATGCGCTGCAGGCGTAAACCTCCTGTCCCCCTGAAGGGGAGACTTAGGTAAATCTCTCCGCCCTGTCTATATCATTTCTTTCGTTATTAACTAAAGCATTTTTCATAAAGGTGAATACCAGTAAAAGCTGATCGATTTGAGGGTAAAAAAATGGCTTTTATGATCATCAGCAGCGCATTTCGGGTAGAAAACAGGGGGTTCGATCTGGGTCTCCCCTTTAGGGGGACAGGGGGTATTTGTAATACCCGCTGCCTGTCTTCCTTCCCAGTTCTCCCTTTTCTACTTTTTCTTTCTGTATGTCTGAAGGCTGCAGGCGGGCAGGTTTATCAAGCGCTTCGTATACAGATTTACTCACCGCATAGTTAACATCGTTGCCAATTAAATCCATCAGCTTAAACGGGCCCATTTTGAAACCGGTGGCTTCCATCAGCGCATCAATAGTTTCTATACTGGCCGCGCCCGCCTGCAGTAAACGCAGGGCTTCCAGGTAGTAGGGCCGGGCTACGCGGTTTACAATAAAACCGGGCGAGTCTATGCAAAGTACGGATGTCTTTCCCATTTGTGCAGCTACTGCCGTTACCGCAGCTACCGTAGCATCGCTGGTTTGATCTGCCTTGATAATTTCTACCAGTTTCATTACAGGTGCCGGGTTAAAAAAATGCATGCCCACTACCCTTTGCGGGTTCATTACATTTGCTGCAATGGCAGTAACAGATAAAGAAGAAGTATTGGTAGCAAAAACAACTTCACTGTGGTTTACTTCGTTCAGCTGGTTAAATAGACCCGCTTTGATGCCGGCGTTTTCAACAATGGCTTCAATAAAAAGATCTGCAATGCAATCATTCATATCTGCTGTAAAACGCAGCAGGCTGCCGGCGGTATCTTTCTGTTGCGTTGTAATTTTATTTTTATCCGCCAGCATTTGCAGCTGTGCGCCGATGGCCTGCTGTGCTTTTGCCAGCATGTCTTTATTGACATCGTATACCGTAGTAAGAAAACCCGACTGCGCAGCCACCTGCGCAATACCTGCACCCATGGTGCCGGCGCCGCAGATGCATATAGACTGAACAGAAGACATGAATAGTTTTTAGTTTGTAGTTCTTAGTTCTCTATCCGTAATTTCCACAAAATATAATAGCCCCTGATATGCCGGGAACACAGAAATAATGCCGCTGTTGAAATAGTTTTTACCTATGACTGAAGGAACTAAAAACCAAGAACCACGAACTAAAAACTATTCAGACAGCGCTGGTAAACTGTCTTAGAAATCTTACATCATTCTCGCTGAAGAGGCGGATATCATTAATGCCATATTTAAGCAGGGTGGGCCGTTCTATCCCCATACCAAATGCAAAGCCGGTGTACTTATTGGGGTCAATGCCGCAATTGGTCAGCACATTGGGATGTATCATTCCGCAACCGAGTATCTCTAACCAGCCGGTGCGTTTGCAGATGCTGCAACCCTTACCATGACAGATTTGGCACTCTATATCCATTTCTGCGCTGGGTTCTGTAAAAGGAAAATAGCTGGGGCGAAAACGCACTTTAATATTTTTACCATACATCTCCTGCACAAAGAAATAAAGCGTCTGCTTCAAATCTGCGAAGGAAACATTCTCATCAATGTACAGCCCTTCTATCTGGTGAAAAAAACAATGACTGCGGGCACTGATGGTTTCATTGCGGTAAACACGGCCAGGCATTACAATACGCAACGGTAATTTGCCTTTTTCCATTTCGCGTATCTGCACGTTGCTGGTATGCGTGCGCAGTAACCAGTCGGGGTTCTGCTGCACATAAAATGTATCCTGCATATCACGGGCGGGGTGGTGTTCCGGCAAATTCAGTGCTGTAAAATTGTGAAAATCGTCTTCAATCTCCGGGCCATCGGCAACGGCAAAACCCAGGCGACTGAAAATCTCAATCATCTTATTGCGCATTAAACTGATGGGATGGCGGCTGCCCAGGGGCAGCGCATCGCCCGGCAGCGAAATATCCATTGCGTCTGCAATGGCGGTATCACCGGCTGTATTTTCTTTCCAGTATTCGTATTTGGCTTCCGTAAATTGTTTAAACTCATTCATCAGCTGCCCAAACGCTTTCTTCTGCTCATTGGGTACGTTCTTCATTTCACCCATCAGGCCTTTTACAATGCCCTTGGTACCTAAAAATTTAATACGGTATTCTTCCAGGGATTTGGCATCCGCAACGGGCATGGCCTCGATTTCCTGTTTGTATACTTCAATCTGTTGCACTATCTGTTCCATGCGGTAAAGATAAGCTAAATGGGCAAAAGGTGTAGGGTGGAAGGTGTAGGGTTTAGGACTGGCAAAGCCTGGTTTTGTACAAGGCGAAGCCATCCTGCAGCAATTGCGCAAGAGCGGCTTCCTGCAACGCGTTCAGTCTTTTAAAACTAAAGTAGCTTGCTTTTCGCAGGTTTTTCCGCAGTGAAGCAGGAATAGAAAACAATTCAGGAAACAGGCGGTGGGGGAAAAGACCAAAAGAAACCGAATTGGTGCCATTAAATACATAGCAGTAAAAACACCGCTGGTAATGCCGTTCTCCCAGCTTAAAATCGTTGGGTATCTGCAGCTCGTAGTGACCTTCGGTATCCGCAATTACTTCCATCTCTTTGCTATAAGGAAGTACGATTGTTTTCAACCGCAAGAATATTTCACCAGCTGTGATTAACTCCATTACAAGAATTTCTTCAGTGCTTCCAGCATTTCCGATTTGGTGATGGGCACCCCCATCATTTTATTGTAGCCTTTGGCATCCACAAAATATACGTCGCGTATAATTTTAATCAGCTGCCCGTTGTTTATTTCGGGTACCAGCACGTGCTCAAAATTCTTAATGATATCGCCCAGGTTTTTAGGGAAGGGGCGGATATAACGGATATGTGCATGGCTTACTGCATGACCTGCTGCCTGCAACTCAGCCAGGGCACTCTTGATAGCGCCATAGGTAGAGCCCCAGCCCAGCACCAGCACTTTTCCTTTTTCAGGCCCGCTGTCCAGTGTCTGCTCAGGTATATATTCCGCAATCTTATCTACTTTTTCCTGGCGTATTTTAATCATCAGCTGGTGGTTCTCCGGCTCATAATTTACGTTACCGGTGATGTT
>JANPGT010000715.1:0-6166 GCA_031424135.1 Chitinophagaceae bacterium | reverse complement strand
TCAGCAAAAAATAACCATGCATTTTCCCACGGATTACAATAGCATATCAGAGCGCATCAATAACATTGAGCCGCAGCAGTATGCAAAAACAAGAAATTTTATTGATGGAGCCGTCACCGGACTCTCGCCTTATATTTCCAGGGGCGTCATTAGCCTGCGGCAGGTGAAAGATGCCGTAATGTCTAAAGGATACAAAGCTTACCAGGCAGAAAAATTTTTACAGGAGCTCACCTGGCGCGAGTACTGGCAACGTGTTTGGTGGCATAACGGCGACCGTATGCTTACTGATCTCAAAAAAGATCAGGAAAATGTGACGCACCGGCAAATGATAAAAAGCGTTGCAGCGGCGGCTACCGGGATTGATGCCATTGATGCGCAGATAGCTGTTTTGCTGGCTACCGGCTATATGCACAACCATGCGCGCATGTATACAGCCGGTATAACCTGCAACCTGGGCAAAGCGCATTGGCTGCAACCATCCCGGTGGATGTATTACCATTTGCTGGATGGAGATATCGCCAGCAATAGCTTAAGCTGGCAATGGGTAGCCGGTACTTTTTCCTCTAAAAAATACATTGCCAACCAGGAAAACGTCAACAAATACCTCAATAGTAAACAGCATGGAACATTTCTTGATCAACCCTATGAAACTATTTTTGCCCAACCGATGCCGGAGAGATTGCTGGAGACAGTTGCGCTGCAATTGTATACCCTGCTTCCGTTAAATGATACGTCATTCTCCGTAGACCCGGCAAAACCCCTGCTGTTGTACAATTCGTATAATCTTGATCCGGGCTGGAGAAAAGAGGTGGATGCCAACCGCCTCCTGTTGCTGGAACCTTCGCATTTCAATAAATTCCCGGTAAGTGAAAAAGTGCTGGCGTTTATTATTCAACTTGCAACAGACAATATTCCGGGTATACAGATTTTTGTGGGTGAAGTAAACGAAATACCCGGTATTGAACATGTCCGGGATATCTTTAGCATTGACCACCCAACTGCCCGTAATTACCCTGGTACAAAAGATCCCTACCCCTGGCTATTTCCGCAGGTCAGCGGCTACTTCCCATCGTTTTTTTCTTTCTGGAAAAAAGCGCAAAAATATTTGACAGCATAATACCATGTGGTGAAATAAACCGTTGTTGAAAACCCCCTGAAAAAAATGGTATCTTCCGTTCTTAATCATTTATAGGAAGATGACCATCACCCATACCAATATTTATAAGTTCAGCATACCGATGCATCCTTTTACCATTGCCACCGGTACCATGTCATCAGCTCAAAATATTTTCATACGTGTACACACTGATGCCGGCAGCTACGGTGTGGGCGAATGTTCCGCCTTCCCTATGATTGTGGGGGAAACTCAGGCCACCTGCTTTGAAATGGCCAAAGATTTTGCAGGCATCTGGAAGGGGAAGGATGCAGCCGCTATAGAGGAAAGAATGAATGAATTACATGCGGCCACGGCTTTTAACAGCACCATAAAAAGTGCTTTTGATATGGCCCTGTACGACCTGGCGGCAAAGGCTGCCAACCAACCGCTTTACCAATTTTTAGGCGGAAGGCAAACAAAGAAACTTGAAACTGATATTACTGTAGGCATTGGTGAAGCTTCGGTAATGGCAGCGCAGGCAGTTGCTTTTACGCAACAGGGCTTCCGCATCATAAAAGTAAAACTGGGTAAAGACCCTGTGGAAGATACAGAAAGAATACGGCAGATACGTATGGCCGTAGGAGCAGGTATTGCACTGCGCATAGATGCCAACCAGGGTTGGGATTTTGAAGGCGCTGTCTATGCGCTGCAGCAGCTGGCAAAATATGATATCCAGTTTTGCGAACAACCCATGCGGCATTGGAACGATCATAAACTACCCGAACTGAAAAAACTATCGCCCATTAAAATTATGGCCGATGAAAGTGTGTTTGATCACCACGATGCGGAACGGTTAATTGCCGCCGGTGCGTGCGACTATGTAAATATCAAATTTTCCAAAAGCGGGGGTATACTGGAAGCAACAAAAATCAATGCTGTTTGCGAAAAAAATAACATACCGTGCATGATGGGTGGTATGCTGGAGAGCCGGATTGCCTTATCGGCTTTTGCGCATTTTGCGATGGCGCACGACAATATCATTTTTAACGATATGGATACCTGCATGCTGGGCCACCAGCTTGACCCGGTAACCGGCGGAGTACGATACAACGGGTATTATGTAGAACTGCCGGAGGCAACTGGTATAGGGGCTGATGCTGAAGAGGGGTTTCTCGCCGGACTGGATCAATTGACGGTCTGAAAATTTTCCCTGCAAATTATAGTAAAAAAATTAGCGTGCCTTTTGGCACAGGTACGCTAATGACAATTATTTTTTATACTGCTTCCTGCTGCTTTTTTTCTTCCAGCAGATTGGTAATAATATACGGACAAAAGCTACAGGCTTTTGCGCCTTCCTGGAAATACCAACGGCAGGACTTCCGGATGGAGCAGTCGGGCATCTGCTGTTCGAGCAATACATCTTCGTTGGCATGCATCACTCTTTTAATAACTGAACAGCCCCCGTTCTGCCATTGATGGCAACCGGTTTCTACGCAGCCTGAACTGAACCGGTAACGTTTTTCCGGGTCCTGCTGCTGTTTAATCTCGTCAAACAGTTCTCCGGTAAGTTCAACCGGGTTGGTAATAAAGCCAACAGTGCCATTGGTGTTTACTACGCCCAGCAGGACAGCGCCTTCGGAAAGTGTAGCACTGGGGCAGCTTTTACTGCGCGCTTTCATACTACACCTTAAAGCGTTTGAAACCCAGGTTATCTTTTAATGATCCCAGGTCTTTGAATTTTTTCAGCCAGATGCCCAGCCATTCAGGATTAATTTTGAGTTTAGTGCCCAGCGTTGTCTCGGGTGGAACTGCTTTAATAATGTGTTTGCCCACCACTGCATTGATTTCTTTTTCCAACTGTGCCACCTGTGATTTGGTAAGATCCACATTTTCCAATTTAACCTGGAATTGAATGGTTGCCATGATAAGAGGTTTAATGAATTAATGAATAGCAAGAATTATCCATACAAAACTATTATTATCAAAAACAGCTGCCTATACCACGTTCGTAGTAATTTCCTGGTGTCTCACTGCTGTTTTCATTGAGCAGTTGGCAGCCTGCGACGCCGCGATATTCTTCTTAAATATTCCTTTCTCCCCTCCCGCCCGGTGGTTATCTTTGCGCAAATAGTTTTTCCTTATGATTACTAAAACGCCCAAAGACTCACAGGTAATAATGACCGAACTGGTACTGCCCAATGACACCAATACTTTTGGCAACCTGATGGGAGGCCGCCTTATGTACTGGATGGATATTGCCTCGGCACTCTCCGCCATGAAACACAGCGGGGTACCGGTAGTAACTGCCTCGGTAGACAATATCTCTTTTGAAAACCCCATCAAACTGGGCAATGTGGTGCATATTGAAGCCATGGTAACCCGTGCTTTTACAACCTCTATGGAAGTGCACATGAAAGTATGGGGAGAAGATCTTATGCAGCAGCACAAATACAAAAGCAATGAAGCTTACTATACATTTGTAGCGCTGGATGAAAACCGCAAGCCAATGCCCATACCACAACTGGAAGCAGTAACCGAAACTGAAAAAAAACTTTTTGAAGGAGCACTCAGAAGAAGACAACTGAGACTGATATTGGGTGGCAAAATGAAACCGGATGATGCGTTGGAGTTAAAGGCGCTGTTCGGCGCGGGATAGTCCGTGGTTCGAAAGTTCTTAGTTTCTTTGGCTAAACCAATTTACAATACTAAAAAGATGCCCGACTGAAACAATAATGTATCCTTGCATTGGGAAACTACGAACTAAAAACTAGGAACTGGGAACTGTCTTACGGTGATGTGCACCTTTCATCATATATTCTTTGCTTTGCTCAATGGCATCCATCAGCTGGGCAAGTATCACCTCGGTAGAAGCTTCGTAGTCTATTTTAAGCGGCTCTTTAAATTTTACTGACAAAAGGGTACCCTTCTTTTTAAAGCGCAGGCCTTTCTTGTCAAAAGCACGCCAGAATCCGCTTATTACTACAGGGATAACGGTGGGTTTTGTCTGTTTAATAATCAACGCGGTTCCTTTGCGGCCGGGGGCAAAGGGTTTGGTAGTACCCTGCGGAAAAGTGATGACCCAGTTATTTTCCAATGCCCGGGCTATCTGCCGCGTATCGCCCGGATTGAGTCCTTTGCGCTTCTCTGAATCATCCTTGGCCAGCCAGGCTCTTTTAACGGTAAGAGCGCCGGCCAAAGCAAACAGCCGGGAGATAAAACTTTTTTTCATTGTTTCTTCTGCAGACACAAAATACACCCGGGTAAAGGGGTTTAGCAGGTAATAGGGAATACCCAACCTGTTTTTCTTACCCCATTTTACCGCGCAGAAAATATGGAGGAAGGTAATAACATCGGCAAAATACGTCTGGTGGTTGCTGACAAACAGCACATTTTTATTGGGCAGATCACTAAAATGCTCAGTGCCTGAAATTTTTAACCGGTTCACCATAGTAAGTCCAGGGTAAGAAAAAGAACCTACCAGCACATACACCAGTTTCCTGACAATCTTGATATGTTTTAACCTGTCTGCAAAGGACCCCATACTTTTTTAATTTGGCAAAACAATGCTATACGAAAGTACTCCATTTGATGCAGAGTTATACAGATTGCAATGGAAGTTTCCTCTTTGTTTTTATGAAATAATAAATATTTTTGACCGCCGCAATAAGCGCATCACGCTACCAACCCCAGCTTCATGCTAAACACCGTTATTTTTGATATGGATGGTCTTTTGATTGATTCTGAACCACTGTGGGAAGAAGCAGGCAAAGAGACCTTGAGCCGCTTTAATGTAAGTCTTACACCTGCACAGTACCATAGCAGCACCGGCCTGGGTACCAGCACCTGGATTGAACACTGGTTCACCCATTTTAATATTGACCGTTCCTATGCACCCGAAGCGGCTGCCAGTATTGTACAGCGGGCCATTGAGAAGATTGAAGCAAAAGCACAGCCATTACCAGGGGTAGAACATATCATTCAATTCTTTAAAGACAGAAAATTTAAAATTGGGATGGCCTCTTCCTCCCCTATGAGTCTCATCAATATCGTAGCCAACAAACTGAAAATAGATCACCTGGTGATGGCCAAAACATCGGCCGAGCACCTAGCTTTCAGCAAACCGCATCCGCAGGTTTTTTTAAACTGTGCTGAATTGCTGCAATCTGCACCCACAGAATGTATTTGTTTTGAAGACTCTTTTAACGGAATGATTGCCGCCAAAGCTGCACGCATGAAGTGCGTGGTAGTGCCTGCCTATGCGCACCAGCAGGAAGCCAGGTGGTCTGCTGCCGATTTAAAATTATCCTCGCTGCAGAATTTTAATGAATTGCTGCTGGCTGCGCTTGCCGGATGAAATAGCCACAGGCCGCAATATCATAGCTCTTCCTGCTACTTCTGAATATATTGGCGCAGGTTCGCAGATTGGGGCATTGAGAACCAAACGCCAGCTTCATTCGCGCTTGCAAAGACCATCATCTGCGCATCTGCAGCCAATCATAATATCACCCGCATAAAAAAAGCGCCCCGTTTGCACGGGACGCTTCGTATACAAAGTCATTTATTTACTTTGCTTCTTCTGGTGCAGTTGCATCACCGCTGTCGCCACTTTCCATTTTCTTCTTCAGTTCTGCCAGTACACCCAGATCGCCCAAAGTAGTCTTCTCTACTTTGCTCTGGATATTCTTCACCGCTTTCTTGGTTTGATCCGCTTCTACCCTTGCTTCTTTGCGCTCAGCATTTTTCTCATCTGCTTTCACCTGTTCCCAGATGCGCGTGTGAGATAAAACGATTCTCTTCTCGTTACGGTCAAATTCAATTACTACAAACTGTGCAGTTTCGTCTGCCTGTACCTGCTTGCCGTCTTCCTTGTTCAGGTGACGGTTAGGTGCAAATCCTTCCAGACCATAAGGCAGCTGCACCAGCGCACCTTTATCATCTTTACGGGTAACCAGTCCTTCATGCACGGTACCTACTGCAAATGTATCCTGCAGTGAATTCCACGGATCTTCTTCCAGTTGTTTGTGTCCTAACTGCAGTTTGCGGTTTTCTTTATCAATACCCAGGATTTTT
>JANPGT010000714.1:0-3224 GCA_031424135.1 Chitinophagaceae bacterium | reverse complement strand
GTGCCTGCCTTTGCGCAAACGGCACAAGCGCCCCAACACACAAGGCCAAACTGCTTGCTTGCCAGTTGGGGAGGCCCTCACCCCCGGCCCCCGTCCGAATGGCAAGGCCGGGCGGGCCTCTCCAGCTGCGCTGATAGAGGGGTGCCTTTGATCGATTATACATTATACATCCAAACTGCGGGAAGGCGTTTATAATTGTGATTTGTTTGCTGGTGAGACTTTTTTATATAACAAAGGGATTCGTTTTGAGGGAAAGGGCCCGAACAGAAACATGTAAATAAAAGTGAAGTGTCTTGCGGAGAGGCACCCCTCGCCGTGGAAGGTGGAGAGGGGCCGGGGGTGAGGGCGGTGACGGTCGTGAGCGCTAATGTTTCTTCAAAAACATCCTGGCCCTTGCCTTAAACGCAGGTGTTTCCCGGTCGTAATTTTCTTCTATCAGCAGTTTTATCTCCGGTACAATTTCAGGATAGATTTTAGCCAGGTTCTCCAGCACCCGCAATGAAAAAGCTTTCACCGCAATGGCTTCTCCCGGCACAGAAATATACCTGAAGCAAATGTCCATTAAACGGCCATGGTATTTTTCAGGGATGTCTATCTCCTGCAGCAGGCGAAGGGTATTTCTTTTTACCGCCGTATGTATGCCGGGTGCATCAAGGTGTTTGATGAGCCGGGTGAAATGCTTTTTCACCAGTGCCGGATGCGCAATAGCCGCATAGCTGATGGGCCAGGCAGCCAGCTGCACTACACGGTATTCGTTGCTTAAAAACAACCGCATCAATTCATCAAAACGCTGCTGATCGGCGCCAATCCATTTTACTATTTTGTTGCAGTTGGCTTTGCTGTGCTCTTTTAAAAGTTGGGTGCGTAAGTCCATGTAGGGTGTAAGGTTATGGGTATAAGGTTTAAAGCTATTGACAAAGTTAAAAATAATGGTCTGACTGGCAAACGACCTTATGCCTTACACCGATCACCCTAAACCTTTGGGTTATGCCTTACACCTTTTACCTTTAACACGTTTTAATTACCTTTGACCGCAGGCCATACAGGCACAGAGCAGTACAATAATAACCGTTCGAATGAAACTAAGGAACCCGAGGGACAGAGAAAGCTTACATATTAAAAAATCTGATCGTGTATTGGAAGTGGGAGGGGGGCATAACCCACATCCCCGCTCTAACGTGGTGGTAGATAAATTTGTAGATACCAATTACCACCGCAGCGGCAATATAAAGGTGTTGCAGCACCAGACTTTTATGCAGGCCGATGGCGAAAACCTGCCTTTTAAAGACAAGGAGTTTGATTATGTTATCTGTTGCCAGGTGCTGGAGCACGTAGAAAATCCGGAAAAATTCCTGGCAGAACAGTTCCGGGTGGCAAAAAAGGGATTTATGGAAACACCCTCGCTGCTGGGCGAATACCTTTTCCCGCGCGAATCACACAAGTGGATCATCCATGAAATGAACGGCATCACTTACCTGGTAGACAAGAAAAAAATCAATTTTATTTACGGGTACGATATGGGCGAGCTGGTCCAGGATTACCTTCCTACACACTCCATCGGATTTAAGATACTTGAAAAAACCCATCCCAATTTAATTACCAACCGGGTAGAATGGGAAGGCGATTTTAAGTTTGTGGTAAATCCCACCGATCCGGAAATACTGAAATATTTTACCGGCAAATGGAAAAAAGAATGGGCCGATGCTTTCTTTCCGCCAAAAACAAAATGGCAGGAATTTAAAGACAGCGCGAATGCGTTTTATGGCATGACCAGGAGCGTGCTGCGCTCAAAAGGCTATAAATAATTCCACCATAAATAAATTGTATATTGACGGTGTGAACAACACCGTCAATTTTTTTTTAATGCCGGGTAGAAAAAAAGATAGTCCGCTGCTTAAAAACCTGCTTTCCGTATTGGCTATTGTCTGTGCGGTAATTGCAGTGGTATGGGGCATTTACCAGGTGCAGTTTTTTTACTACCGGCAACCTGTGACGGCCTCGCAACCGCCCGGCACGGCGCTTCATAAAATTACCGGCATCAGCAGCAATGATGTGTTTGATCTCTCCGGCTCGGAAGCCAGTGGCAATGGAAATCCAATGAACTTGTTTGATGAAGATGCCGACCCCGCCAACGGAAAATTCAGCAACCCGCATACCAGCCCTTTGCCCAACAGCAGGATGGGGATTTTTTACCCGCCGGGAAGGGGATTGCGCATTGTGGTAGACCTGCACCATTTGTATTCCCTTTCTGATTTTTATCTCTACGACCAGTCGCTGGCCAGCGACAGCGTTTGGTTGTATACCGGTTCAATGAACAACTGGGAGCCTGTGGCTGCTTATAACAGTGTGGGGAATGTAGCCGCCTGGGGCTGGCAGCATTTCCGGCTGGCAAAAAACACCCGCTACGTAATGATCCGGTTTAACAGTTACAAACCGGTAATGACCGAATGGGTAATGTATGGCAGGCTGCAGCAAAAACTGCCTGCAGATAATTTTCTACGTCTGCCTGCTTTGCCGGCACCCACGCTGCGGCAGTTTGCCGGTACCAACGCCTATGACTATGTGCAGCCATCACTGCTGCAGCCTTTTCAGCAGCTGCGCCTGTACCAGATGATGGATTATTATGATACCGATACCGTTAATGCCTATCCCAATAATAA
This sequence comes from Chitinophagaceae bacterium, assembly GCA_031424135.1. Taxonomy (GTDB): domain Bacteria; phylum Bacteroidota; class Bacteroidia; order Chitinophagales; family Chitinophagaceae; genus JACMLD01. The sequence continues at coordinate 564 of JANPGT010000714.1, read as the reverse complement.
ACTGTCTTTAAATGCGCTGCAGTTGCCCAAAATACAGCAGCCATGGAATTATGCAGACAGCCTGCGCCGCTATGGCAACCAGCTGTGGATGAGTATCCGCGGACAGTCGAAAGAACAGCAAAAGCAGGGATTGACTGAAAAAGACAAGCCGGTTACCCGCGCAGGTATGGATACGGAAGATCCATTGTCGTACGGGCGCCATGCCAAAACATTCTGGCATATGGCGGCGCTGTTTGGCAGCACAAAGACAGATACCAACAGCATCGATGTAAATGATATGCCCAGGTTCAGCGGACAGGGTCTCATGAACCGTTTTGAAAATGGTAATGAAGAAGACGGCTACTGGACACCGTATTATTGGACGCCGGTTGATTACTTTGCGGTGTCCTCAGCAGATTATGACGGCCACGAAGGAAGGCTGGGGCCCAAGCACGGGCTTCACCAGGCAGACTCCAACAGCCAACTCATGACCAGTGGCATGATTCAGCTGGACACCAACCGGGTAAAGACCCTGCAATTTCTTTGCAGGCAATTGCGGGCCGATCAAAAATTTATCTGGGAAGG
>JANPGT010000713.1:0-4149 GCA_031424135.1 Chitinophagaceae bacterium | reverse complement strand
TGATGCGCGTAAAATGTCCTTCCCGGTCCATGCCTTCTACAATAGCACGGCGGCTCTGCAGATCGCCCATTACACTGCCGGTCAGATCATCGGGGCAAAGAATCTCCAGTTTATTGATCGGTTCCAGCAGCAGGGGTGCCGCGTTCTGAAACGCCTGCCGGAAAGCCTGCAGCCCGGCTATTTTAAAAGAGATATCGTTGCTGTCTACCGGGTGCATCTTTCCATCGTATATGCATACCCGCACATCGCGCACATAGGAACCCGTGAGCGGCCCTTCATGCATTTTCTCCATCACGCCTTTTAATATAGAGGGAAGAAAACGGGTGTCGATGGCCCCTCCCACTATGCAATTATAGAACACCAGTTTACCACCCCATTCCAGGGGGTATTCTTCGCGCCCCCGCACCGTTAGTCCTTTGGGATCTGCCATGCCGTCCTGCCAGGGTTCAATGCGCATAAACACTTCTCCAAACTGGCCGTTGCCACCGCTTTGTTTTTTATGGCGATAGCTGGATTCTGCCATACTGCGGATGGTTTCGCGGTAGGGTATACGGGGTTTGCTGAATTTCACTTCCAGGTTATGGATATGTTCAATTTTCCATTTTATCACCGCCAGGTGCAGTTCGCCCTGGCAATGGAGCAATATTTGTTTTAACTCGGGCGATACTTCTACCAGTACGGTGGGATCTTCTTCGCGCAGCATGTGCAGGGCGGCCGATAATTTTTCTTCTTCACCTTTCTTTATGCTTTCAATGGCAACGGTCATATTGTAAGGTGGAAATACAATGGGCTGCAGCTCTATATTCTTTCCCCGCTCGTGCAGGGTATTATTCACATGTGTATTTTTTAGTTTGATGGTGGCGCCAATATCGCCGGCTACCAGTTCATTTGTATTGGTGCGGTTATGGCCTTCAATTACAAACAGCTGGTTGATTTTTTCTACGGCACCGGTGCCTTCATTTACCAGCTCCATACCGCTTTTTACCGTGCCGGAGTATACTTTAAACAAACTCATTTCGCCCACATGACTTTCTGCAATGGTTTTAAAAACAAAAATGCAGGCAGGACCATTGCTGTCGCAGGGCAAAGCTTCTGATTTTTTTGTACGCTGCGCCGGCATTTCATTGGCAGCAGGACAAACATTGTCTATAAAACCCATCAGCCTTCCGCTGCCCATATTGCGTTCGGCAGAGAGGCAGAACAGCGGAAATAAATCATGCTGAATCATTGCCTTTTTCATTCCTTCTTTCATTTCGTCTTCATCCAGTTCGCCTTTGTCGAAATATTTTTCCATCAGGCCCTCGTCATTACCCGCAATGGCTTCCACCAGTTCTTTGTGCAGGGCATCTGCTTTATCTTTTTCTTCCGGGGGAATGGGCAGTTTTTCCGGTTTGCCGCCCGTGTTATTGAATTTGTACATGGTCATACGCAGTACATCAATAATTTCATGAAAGCCGGCCCCGGTCTGCCTTGGGTATTGCACTACTACTATCTTGCTGCCGAAATGGTGTTTGATTTCACGAAGGGTTTTTTCATAATCTGCGTTGTCATCATCCAGCTTATTGATGCAAAATATCATGGGCGTTTTAAAACGTTCGGTATAGTCCCACAAAATATCCGTACCTACTTCTACACCGGCCACCCCGTTTACCAGCATAATACCAGTGTCAGCTACGCGCAGGGCTGCAATCACTTCGCCGGCAAAATCATCATAGCCCGGCGTATCAAGAATATTAATTTTGTAGCCCCTCCATTTAGTGTGCATCAGGGTAGTAAAAACAGAATTACCCCTTTCTTTTTCAAGGAGATGGTAATCGCTGACCGTATTTCCTTCTGCTACCGAGCCTTTGCGGCTGATGAGCCCGGCTTCGAACAGCATGCATTCCGCTAAGCTGGTCTTACCTGAACCAGCATGGCCCAGCAAGACAATATTTTTTACGTGTGAGGTATCAAAATCTGCCATGGCAAACAATTTTAGAGATGAACAATAAAATACCTAAGAAGAGAACAACAAGCGCCTTCGCCGGCAGCAGGAAAGTTTTGCAATGACTGTACCGCCGCCGGTACAAGGCTGTATATAAAAGGAGTAGTGGAATTCAATCTTGTTTAATCAGGAACCTGTCCCTTCACGGCATTGGCACTGCACAGAGAAACGTTCGTTAACTAAACGGCATTACAGCAGCAGGTTAAAAGAGGAGTTACCGTGCGGACAAGCCTTGCCCGCACGGCAATTCCCGGGCAATATTTTTAGCGCCCCGGGCCTTAGTTCAATTTAGCCGCAAATTGCTGGAAACGTGCTTTCAGCTCATCCAGCAGGGTTTGCAGGCGCTGGTATTCTGCGTACAGGTGCTCATGCTCTGCCAGCGTAAGGTGGTTGGCCTTACCGCCGCTGTTCTGGTTTACCAGCGATGTCTTGTAATCATGCACCTTGATGGAATGTTTTAGATCATGAATGTTGATGAGCTGGATATGAAACTGATTTTCATAATGCTCAACATCCTGCAGTTGATCATAACGGGTAGCTTTAAGTGCAATTTGCCGGAGTTGGTTTTTAAGATGGGTAATCTCATCGCGGTATTTCCGCATTTGTCCGCGCCATGTGTTGCACTCAGCATTCAGCTGTGAAATGTCTGTAGTAACCATCGGAGTAAATTTTGAGGTGAGAAAATACTTGTTACTGCTACGGTTTGGAGGGGGCGGATTGGTCTTAAAGAGCTACTTGAAAATTAAACCATTTTTCCAGAAAAATCAATGTTTTTAAGAAATTGTTATACACTTCACAGGCGCTATATTACAGCGAAGAAAGTGGCTGGTGAAGACAGCAGGCCACGGGTGGCTATCCGTGGTCTGCTGTCTTCACCCACCGCAACCTCACGGAAGGCTCTCCGCGGTCTCCTGTCTTCACCAAAAGCAATATGGGATAAGAAAATGCTATCTATATACAAGTTCTAAGGGTTTCTATATAATCAGCATTTACCGCTGCAGGCATGAATACAAACGCCGCAAACACCCCGTTTTTGAGTAAAATAGCCTGCGATGGCAGCCCTGCAGGCTGCAATACCATTTTGAACGCTTACATTTGAAATATGCGCCGGTTTTTGGAAATCATTATCAGCAGCTTTAAAATGGCCTTGCATGAGTTCAGGGCCAACAAACTGCGCACTTTTTTATCGCTGTTTGGTATTACGGTAGGTATCTTCTGTATTATCAGCGTGCTGGCAGTTATCAATAGCATGGAAAGAGCGGTGAAAGACAATCTTAATTCCATTGCAAAAGGCACCGTGTTTATTGGCAAATGGGAAAATGGCGGCGGGCCCGATTACCCCTGGTGGAAATATGTTAAAAGACCAGAAGTAACCATTGTTGAAATGGAGCTGGTACAGAAAAAACTCATTTACAATTCATCCATTGCGTTTTTCAGCAATTTGTCCGGCCCGGTAGAATATGCCGGCGACCTGGTCTCCAATGTAAATTATTACGGGGTGTCTTCCGAATTCCAGGTACAGCAATCATTAGTTGCTGCAGCCGGCAGGAATATTGAAAAGCATGAATATGAATCGGGCGCCAACGTAATGATGATTGGCTATACGGTGGCCGAAAACCTGTTCGGCAAACCAGAAAGCGCCGTGGGTAAAATAGTGAAGCTGAGCAAAGACAGGCCCGCGGTGATAGTAGGCCTGCTGCAAAAAAAAGGATCCAGCATTTTTGAGGCCTGGGATTATGACAATTCCATTATTATGCCCTACCAGGTACTGAGCCAGATGGTTCCGTTGAAAAATGCCAATCCTACTATTATGGTGCAATCCAGCGGCATCAGCGTTCCGGTAGTGGCCCTCAAAGAAGAATTGCGGGGCGTCATGCGCTCTGTAAGAAAATTGAGTCCCGGCCAGGAAAACAATTTTTCTTTAAACGATATCGATTCTTTTTCAGCCACCCTCGACCCCATTATTACCGGTATGAACCTGGGTGGCTGGTTTATTGCCGGTCTTTCATTAATTGTGGGCATGTTTGGGGTGGCCAATATTATGTTTGTGACCGTGCGCGAGCGCACCAGCCAGATTGGACTAAAAAAAGCACTGGGCGCCAAACGCAATGTTATTTTAAGTGAATTTTTGCTGGAATCTGCCTTTCTCTGTATTATGGGCGGCG
>JANPGT010000712.1:0-18275 GCA_031424135.1 Chitinophagaceae bacterium | reverse complement strand
GCGCTGCAGAAAAAGATTGGAGAGTATATAGAAGAAAATATCATCCTGAAAAATCACCGCGAAATAATGGACATCATCATAAAATACAGGTACCTGGCCAAGTTTGACGATGATTTAAGCAGGGCATTGAATGATTATTTCAGGCATGTGGCCATTTACGAGGGTATCCTGCACGCAAAGGAAAATATCTTTCCCGGCTATATCGGTGCACCTTATCCCAATGAATTTGATGAGATTATTCAAAAACGGGCAATAGAACTGCAGCTGAGGCTGGATAAAAAATCACTGGTATAAAACGGAGAGAGTTTTTTTTTGAAAATATTGTATGCAGGCTGAAATATGGCCGCTGTGCAGGATCAGAAAGCGTTGATGCCGTTTTTTCCCTGTATCTTGATGCTGATGATAAAGTATCAATTGTTTATTTTTAAAAGACCGGTGATGAAATTCACCAGCAGACGGGCTTTTTTAATTTTCAGTGCAGCATTGTTGCTTTTTTCAGGCGTAATGGCACAAGCTGTTAAAGCCCCGCAGCAGCGCCTGCCTTTAGGAAAGGATATTTTTATTCCCTTTCAGCTGACCGCCTATAACAATATGGCAGTCCAGGCCGTCCTCAATGAAAAAGATACGGTGCAGTTAATGTTTCATACCGCGGCCAATGCGCTTACGCTTACGGAAGAGGCCGTGAAGCGGCTGAGCACTGTACAATTTGATAATGCCACAGACAGTATTAAAAGCTGGGGTGGGCAGGCAAACACTTCCCGGCTCAGTAAAGACAACCTGCTGCAGCTGGCGGGGCTTCGATGGCAGCATGTGCCTATCTGGGAAAATGTAAATTCCGGGCAGGGCACCGATGGTAAGTTTGGCATTGATCTTTTTGACAATAAAGTTATCGAAATTGACTTCGACAGACAGGTAATTGCTATTCATGCAGACCTGCCACGGAAAGCAAAAAAATACAATAAGCTGCCGCTGATCTTTGAAAACGACAATATGTTTATTGAGGCGGTCTGTGTTATTGGGGGCCATCCGTTAAAGAACAGGTTCCTGGTTCATTCCGGCTATGCAGGCGCAGTCTTGCTGGACGACCGGTTTGTAAAGGACAATGCAGTGGGTGAAAAGTTAACGGTAACAGGAGAAAAAAGCCTGAAAGATTCTTTCGGAAATATCGTAAAAACCAAAAAGGCCATATTGCCCGCACTGCAAATTGGACAAACACAATTGACAATAGTGCCGGTAGGTTTCTTTGAGGGCGCTATCGGAAGGCAGAAAATGAGTATCCTGGGCGGTGACGTATTGAAAAGATTCAATATTATTATTGATGCGCAACGAAAATATATTTATCTGCAGCCGGGCAGTTTGAAAACGGTAAATTACACAAACGGCTAGCGGACTTTTTCTTGTGGTGAAAAAATCTTGGCGGCTGTCAGCTTCCAGCAATTAACCCGGATGAAAAGCATAAAATTGCAGTAACGTCAGCTTTTTTCAACCACTGCAAAAGGGACACCTGGTTTTCGTTGATGCAATGCCTTAATGCACATTAATACCAACACATTTCATGCAAAGATTAGTGTTACTTGTTATCGCCTGCTTCTTGATTTGGTCCTGCAATCAGCACCCGGTAAAGACAGCTGAGAAGCAGCCTGTGGAAGAGCGTGATACGCTGGGTGACAGAAAGCCCGTGAAAAATTCCGGGGATGCCATAGACATAGACGCGGTAAAAGCCTCGCCAGATAAATTTAAAATACGGCTGGAAAATGAATATGTGAGAGTGGTTGAATATTCGCTCAGACCGGGCGAGAAGGATGTCCCGCATACACATCCTCCAAAAACATCTTATACCATCGCTGGAGGCAGGCTGAGGGTCTACCCTGAAAATGAAAAGCCTTTTGAGGTGGAAGAGGTAACCGGAACTTCCGAATGGTCGGGCAAGAGAGGCAAACATTACGTGGAGAATATAGGTAACACAACGGTGACTATTTTACTGACCGAGGTAAAAGGCGCCCAATAATAGCACGTCAGCTTGCAGTACAGAACGATTGGAATATCATTATTGCCTGCGCCTTATTATGGAGCAAGCGGCCAATTAGGGAAATAAGTGCTGTTTTAAACATTCATATTTCAATTACAACTATATGCGTTTATTTACCCTGCTTTTATTTATCTGCTGCACGTTTTCCTGTAAAGAAAAAACAACCCCCACAGCCCCGGTACTGACTGATTATTTTAATTATGGTGATTCTCTTGAAACAGCCGGTGTAAAAATGATTCCCATTACAACGCAGGTGGGGGTATTTAAGGTATGGACAAAGCGGTTTGGCAGCAATCCCCACATAAAAATACTACTGTTGCATGGTGGCCCGGCTATGACGCACGAGTACATGGAATGTTTTGAAACCTTTTTTCAACGGCAGGCGTTTGAATTTTATGAATATGATCAGCTGGGGTCTTATTACAGCGACCAGCCCAAAGACAGCAGCTTGTGGACAACGGCCCGCTTTGTAGAAGAAGTAGAACAGGTACGCCTGGCCATCGGCGCCGATAGCAGTAATTTCTATGTGCTGGGCAACTCATGGGGCGGCATACTTGCCATGGAGTACGCGTTGAAATACCAGCAGCATTTGAAAGGTTTGCTGGTAGCCAATATGGTGGCCAGTGCGCCGGACTATGGTAAGTATGCAGACGAGGTACTGGCTGCGCAGCTGCCGTCAAAGGTACTGGCAGAGATCAAAACCATCGAAGCGAAAAAGGATTTTAATAATCCCCGGTATATGGAATTACTGATGCCCAATTTTTATCATGAACATTTATGCCGGTTGAAAGAATGGCCCGATGCGGTGAACCGCGCATTTAAACATGTAAACAGTGAAGTGTATACGATGATGCAGGGGCCGAGTGAGTTTGGGATCAGCGGCCGCCTGGCAAGTTGGGATATTAAAGACCGGTTGAAAGAAATAGCAGTGCCCACCTTAATGATTGGGGCCAAATATGATACCATGGATCCGAAAGCCATGGAAGCACAGGGTAAGCTGGTGAAGAACGGCAGGTACCTGTATTGCCCCAATGGCAGCCATTTGTCAATGTGGGATGACCAGCAGGTATTTATGACTGGAGTGGTGAAGTTTATTAATGACGTAGATGCCGGCGGATTATAGAATGGAGCACGTTGCGGGAAGGGTCAGCAAATCCTCCTCAGGCAGGCACCTGGTAATACTGTAGTAAACGTAATAATTTATCATGTATTTGCATTACCGGGTAAGTACCTGTGCCCACCATTAAAATCAGTTTGCTACCGCTGGTGCATAAACGCGTTGATGTTTTCAAGTAAGTGCAGCATATTTGATGTATCACTGCTTAAAAGAAACCCTGCATGGTAATAGATCCTTCAAAAAATGCCGCAAGAACCGCAGGTCTTGTGCTGCTTATACAGTTTATCGCCGGTATTCTCATCAACCAGGTTTTAGTGGGCCCTTATACTTTTGCAAAGAACTATCTCACCGTGGTTGACCCACATGCAGACCAACTCACCATCGGTATGCTGCTGGGTATTATCAGCGGCGCTGTGTCTATTGGTATGGCAGCCAGGTTGCTGCCGGTATTTAAAAAGTATAATGAGGTGCTGGCTTTTGCATTGCTGGCTTTCAGCGTGCTGGATTTTGTGTGTATCGCAACCGACAATTCTAATATAGAGGCTTTGCTGGCAGTCAGCAGGCAATATAATAAGGACGGAGCCGCTGCAGGCACTGCATTCACACTTGCAGGAACCATAGCCTACGAAGCGCGATTGTGGACACACCTGATGACCCTGCTGGTGCCCTGCATTTCTCTCAGCATTTTTTATTTTTTCCTGTTCAGGTACAGGTTATTGCCCAGGTGGCTGACTGTTTGGGGTCTTATTGGCACTCTTTCAATGGCAACAGCCATTATGCTGATGATTTTTGGCAAATCAGAGAGGATACTGCTCCTTTTACCTTTGGGGTTAAACCAACTGGTCTTGATTATTTGGCTGTTGGTGAAAGGGTTCCGTACAGAGGAATAATGAAGACCCAATCTCCTTACACAGGCAGGACGGGTGTTATTGCCGGTGTTAATCGGGTGTCAGGCAGCAGCTTGCAGGCAGCACTTTTACTTCTTCCCGGAAATTGTATACCTTAAGGTAAATTCTCCCCGGCTGCTATGAGCAATTTTTTACCGCAACAAAAGAAACTGGCGCATGGTTGGTACCTGCTGGAAAATATGCTGTTTGCAGGTTTTGCCGTCTCCATTCTTTATATCACCATCGATAGCTTTTTCAACGGCACCTGGCAAAGTCTTCGCGGCATGGGCTTTTTAAATGATATTACCGACCCCATCAGCAAAAAAATATATTACAAAGCGGTATTGGCTATTCTATCCATGCTGACCACGTTTTTCCTGCTGGTAGAAATAATCAGGCTGTTTGTGCAGTTTAATCCGTTTAAAAATTTTGCTGCCAAACGCAGGCTGCTGCAGCAGCAAATGACGAGCATGTCATTTTTCAGCAAAACACGGTATTTATTGCAGCGGATAGTGAATGCAACATTCCTGGTAATTTTTCTGCGCAATTACAAAACCAATTTCCTGGCCAGGGTTTTCAACGAGTATATTTCGAAACTCTTTATCATATTTGTCTACATAGAAATGATGCCTTTCTTTCACCAATATGCATTGTTTGCTTTAGGTAATACCTGGTGGAGCTGGTTGTATGCCTATCTTATGTGGGAACTCACTTACTGGATATGGCATTACCTGGGCCACCGGGTGCGGCTTTTCTGGTGCCTGCACGCACCGCATCATGCGCCGGCGCAAATGAATCTTACGGTGGCCTGGGTACATTTTTTTGCGGAAGGCTATTACACGGCAGCAGTACAGGTTCCATTGCTGATGATTTTTGGCGTAAGTCCTGAAATGGTGGCTATCATATTGGTAATAGATGGCACCTGGGGTACTTTTATTCATTGCGGAGAAGGTGCTTTTAAAAACGGGCGGTTGGGCTGGATGGAGAAACTGTTTATCACCCCCTCTCACCACCGGGTGCATCATGCACGCAATCCCCTTTATATAGATACCAATTTTTGTGTGCTGCTGCCTTTCTGGGACTGGTTGTTTGGTACACTGCAGAATGAAAAAAAGGAGGTGGCGATTGAATACGGCATTACCAGGAGTGTAAATGTTACCAGTTTTGTAGATATGTATTTTGGGGAATGCATCTGCCTGGCAAAAGATGTGAAAGCAACCAATGGCTGGGGCAATAAAATAAAACTGATTTTTATGCCACCGGGCTGGGCACCGGGTGATCTTAGTCATACCGCCAAAACAGTAAGAGGCAATTTTTTAAAAGGCCGCGAGCATCTTGCAAAAACCAGCCGCGATTATATTTTGGAAAAGTTCAGGTGAATGGACAGGACTATTTTTATTTCATACAATTGCAGAATGAAAGTATTGTTGCTGGTTATTTTTTCAGGTATTGTATTTTCATCATCCGCACAGCTGCCAGACAGCCAGGTGAGGGATGCAAAATCCGGGCGCCTGGTGAATGACACCAGTTATATCTACCAGCTGCCCTGGGAAAGCGGGAAACGGCATTTACTTATACAGGCGGCCAATAGCCAGATGAGTCATAAAAATGAATTGTCGCTGGATTTTAAAATGAAAATCGGTACGCCGGTTTGTGCAGCCAGGGATGGTACCGTACTGGAAGTGAAGGCCGATAGTGATACAGGTGGATTGCAGGAAGATATGCTAAGCCAGGGCAATCATATTGTTATTCTGCATACAGACGGCACCAAAGCAAAGTACTGGCACCTGCAAAAAGACGGGGTATTTATAAATCCAGGTGATGATGTAGCAAAGGGGCAGCTGATAGGCGCTTCAGGTAATACCGGGTATACGGCTTTTGCGCACCTGCATTTCCAGGTAGTTGATAAAAACGGCAGGCAATTATTGACGAGGTTCCTCACGCGAAAAGGCGTAATTTATCTGCGGCCGGGTAAATGGTATTGTTCAAAAAATACTGCAGCATTATAAAAAATACTGAAATATGGATAATCCGGGCGCCTGTTTTTCACCCGCTAATTTTGACATTGTATACAGTTTTGTAGAACAGGCTGCCAGGGCCGCGGCGACAGCATATATTCAGTATAAAGAATATGAAATTTATATAGGCGAGCCGGCCTCACTCAGTTTCAAAGACAATGGCTATACCCTGGCCCGCATAGATAAAAACAGGGCGGTATTTTCACTGGCAAAAAGGCAAAAAGATGCTGAGCAAACAGTAAAGAAAGTAAATCAAATTTTTTGTGAACTGTTGGCTGCTGCAAGCCTCTCATAATTACAGATGGTCAGCATATTGTATCAACCGTTGTGTTTCCTGGTATATTTGGTAAGAATGACAATGGTCTGCCCTTCAATTTTTCCCTCTATTTGTTCTGTATTATTTTCTACCAGCCGTATGTTTTTTACCACCGTGCCCATTTTCGCATTCAGGGTAGAGCCTTTTACATCCAGCGATTTGGTAAGCACCACCGTATCGCCGGTTTGCAACACCTGGCCATTGCAATCCTTATGTAAGTCAACGCTTCCATCGTTTTCATGATCGCCGGTGGCTTTTGCCCAGGACAGTTTCTCCTCGTCCAGGTACAGCATATCAAGATTGTCTGCCGCCCAGCTCTGGTCGCGCAGGCGGTTTAGCATACGCCAGGCCGTTACCTGTATGCCCGGTGTTTCGCTCCACATGGTGGCGGTAAGACAGGACCAGTGACCTGCATCCAGGGCTTCTTTCTTTTCCAGCTGCGCCAGGCATTTTTTGCAAACCATAATACAGTTGTCTTCAGATCTGCCATCAGCCGGCGGCACTTCATAAAGGCTGATTGCATCGGTTGATCTACATAATTCGCATTTGTTGTCACTGCGCTGCTGCAAAACTTCTTCCAGTTTCATATTGTATTTATAAGGCGGCGAAGGTAATTAATTCAACCGGCTTAATTTGTTTACTGCAGCTGTTGTATGCAATACCGCTATAGCCAACCCGAACGGCGGAACAGAAAATACATTAAAAGACAACCCGCCAGCGTAAACAGTATTACCGCATGAAATCCGTATTGCCATTCTGTCTCCGGCATAAACTTAAAATTCATGCCCCAGAACCCGGCCACCATGGTAGGTACGGCAATGATGGCTGCCCAGCCGGCAAATTTTTTAGATGTATCGTTTTGTGAGATTGAGATAAGAGAGAAATTAGCTTCCAGCGCCGTATTTAACAATTCGCGGGTATTGTCTACCATTTCATTGATGCGTATTACGTGGTCGTAAATATCCCTGAAATAAGGTTGTGTATCGGGTGAAATGCATTTAATGTCGAAACGCATAAGGCGGTTGCAGATGTCTACCAGCGGTGAAACCGCCCTTTTTACTTCCAGCAGCTCGCGTTTCAGCTGGTATATCTGTTCGGTGGTATGACGGCTGGGCTTTTCCTTGAACACTTTTTCCTCAATTACCACCAATTCATGCTCCATATCGTGTACCACGGGGAAATACCGGTCAACTATAAAATCCATCACCGCATACAATACAAAGCCCTGGCCATTACTGAGCAGGTCGGGCATGGCTTCGCAACGGGATCTTACTTCTGTATAAGGTACAGATGAACCATGTCTTACGCTGACTATAAAATTCTTCCCTACAAAAAAATGGGTTTCACCAAATTCAATATGATGTTCCTGGTTTACCTGTGCAGTTCGAACGGCAATGAATACCGAATCGCCATAAAGTTCTATTTTGGGCCGCTGGTGGGCCCGGTGTGCATCTTCTACTGCCAGATCGTGCAGGTTAAACTCCTGCTGCACCCTTTGCAGTACCGCTTCCGTTGGTTCGTGCAGCCCTATCCATACAAACTGTTCTGTGTTGTTTAAGATGGTATGTACTTCGTTCAGTTCTACGTCGGCCGTGCGGACGCCGCCTGTATAGGCTGCGCAATTGATAATTTCTTTCATGGCTGGCTGTTGAAAGGTGATGGCATGCGTAAGGGAAGTTCGGAAAAGTTTCCCGGCTATGGCTGGCTATTTTAAAATAAAATCTTCCTGTTTGCATGGAAAGCCGCATCCCCGGCAAACTACACATCGGCACCCTGTCTGTGTAACATGTGCCTGCGGCATACAAGTATAATGGAGCGACGGGTTTTACCGCCGGTATAGCATCGTAATACCCACCGGCAAAACTATATTCTTTACATTTGCCGGCAGCGGTGAAACCCGGTTTCAGTAATCAATACCAGAAGATATAAAAGCATCAACAGTCATGAGATATTTGATAGTATTTGTATTGGCAGCCGCCACCTGCTGCAGCTGCAATGGTCCGGCAAATTCAGGCAGGGTAAATACAGCAGATACGCCCCATGTCTACCAAACCGTGGGTTATCTTAACATTAAACTGGACAGCCAGCGCCACCTTCCGCAGAACCCGGTGATAGAAACTTTTACAAACGGGCGTAAACAGGTTGTTTTTTGCGGGGTGAGTCACCTGGAAGATTATAGCGATATACAGCATTCCATGTTTACAGCCATTGAAAAAAGTTTTTTTGCCTGCAGGCCCGGTGTCTGCATCAATGAAGGGGGCGATGTCTCGCAGAAAAAGTATGCCTCCCGTAAAGACGCCATCCTGCAGGACGGCGAAATTGGACTTTTAAAAGTATTGGGCGATAGCCTGCAGATTCCTACAGTGAATGGAGATATGACGGACAGCCTGGAGTTCCGCGCCATGTTAAAAAAATATACCGCAGGCGAGTTCCTGGCTTATATTGTTACAGAGCGGCTGATGTGGGGTTTACGGGGTGCCGGCATTACAGACACGCTTGTTATCAAAAAAAGATATGATGCGTTTATCCAGGGCTATATCATGAAAAAAGGTTCCGTGGCATTGCAGCCCGCGGAACAGCGTTTTGATTTTTACCGCCAGCAGTATGCGCAGCTGGTGGGCCGCCCTTTTGATTTGGCAACATTAAAGCCAACCGATCCCTTTGATCCGGAAGGCCGGTTCCAGGAAATAGGACGCGCCTCCAAAGAATTCAGGGACCAGTTCCTGCTGGCCCGCATTGACAGCCTGCTGCATAGTTATGATAAAGTGTTTGTTGTATTCGGCGGCTGGCATTTACTCACCTGTGAACCAGGCCTGAAAGCGATTATACAGCAGCAATGGTAAGCGTATGGCTAATCTTCGGTTAATAAAGCTGTACCGGCAGTATATATAGGGTTTAGTAAGTAACTTTATGGCTTGCCATTGATTTATTGCCCCATATAGAAGTTCCTGCACAGGAGGAGCGCCGGTTTTTAATAAAAGAAATATAAATAAATTTAATTATGACAACCAATATTGGAATTACTGAAAACAACCGCCGGGCCATAGCCGCTGAATTGTCAAAAATTTTAGCCGACGAATATGTGCTGTATACCAAAACAAGAAATGCCCACTGGAACGTAGAAGGGGCTGATTTTTTTGACAAACATAAATTTTTTGAAGGCCAATACGAACAGCTGGATGAATTTATTGATGATGTGGCAGAAAGAATCCGAACGCTGGGCCACTATGCGCCGGCCACATTGAAATTAATGCTGGAATTAACCCACCTGACAGAAAATTCAAGGAGCAAAAACGATAGCCAGGGATTTATCAGCGAACTGCTGGCAGATCATGAAGCCATTGTTATACACCTGAGGGAGAACATTAACCGCTTTGCCAACGGGCTGAATGATCTGGGCACCAGCGATTTTATTACCGGATTGATGCAGGCGCATGAAAAAATGGCCTGGTTCTTACGTTCGCACCTAAGGTAAATTTTGTCTGAACTGGGTTTATGGGACAAATGGATGTTTGGGATATGTTTGCGTAGCAAGGGCTCCCTCGCCTGCGTGAAAAACCTCCTGCGCCTCTGTGGCAAAATTGTCTGAACTGGATTTATGGGATAAGGGGATAGGTGGATTCACTTGCTCAATAATGGCTCTTTTACCTCCGTGAAAAAAACTTCTGCGCCACAGTGGTAAAATTGTCTGAACCGGGATTTGTGGGATGAAAGCATTAATAGGATTCGCTTGCCCAGCAATGGCTTTTTGCCTCTGTGAAAGACCTGCTGTCCTCTGGTCCGGACCATAAACTAACTATTAATGGCTTATGTGTAAGTATGCTGTACCGTGCATTGTGCTGTTTTCCTTTTTATCCTGCGTATCGCACCAGGAAAAGAACGATTCAACTATTGGTAAAGACGGTGTTGAAAACCCTGCTTCCGTTACGGCATCGGGTGTTGCTGAAAATTATTTAACGGCAGATACAGATTCTGTGCTGATACCTTCATTTGCGGTTGAAGTAAGCCTTAGTGAGAAAGCCACTGAAAAATTGTTGGCGGAAAGGGAGTCAATGCTGGTGACTGCCTGGTTTTCCGGTATACCAAAAGATACAGCGTCAAAAGAGTTCCGCGAATGGGGGGAAGTATTCATCAGGTCTTTCAGTGTTGAACTGGATACCGGCCACATTGCCAGGTTTGACGGCGTAAAATTTTCCAGGGCTATCTATGATTCATTGGCCAGTAAGGATATAAGGGTGCTGGTTAATATTTATAGCGGACGCAAATCTTCGCCCGATAACCTGCTGGATTGCGAAATACTTTCAGAAAGAATGAGTGCAATAAAAGGGCGTACCCTGCAGTTGGCGGGTAAATTGATCAGCGAGGCAGATTC
Source organism: Chitinophagaceae bacterium (assembly GCA_031424135.1). Taxonomy (GTDB): domain Bacteria; phylum Bacteroidota; class Bacteroidia; order Chitinophagales; family Chitinophagaceae; genus JACMLD01. The sequence continues at coordinate 7,536 of JANPGT010000712.1, read as the reverse complement.
CTTGCAGTAACAGTATTCTTGAAATGTCCGGTTCAAAGGAGTTATAAAAAAATAATATGACGTCAAGAAAAAAAGCCCTGGTAAAAATCAGGCGTTTTTTCCGTGTGCTTGGGCCGGGGTTGGTTACAGGGGCCAGTGACGACGATCCTTCAGGAATTGCTACCTACTCGCAGGCAGGTGCGCAGTTCGGCATTCATACGCTATGGACTGCGGTACTGGCGCTGCCGCTGATGGTGGGTATACAGGAAATGTGTGCAAGAATTGGTATTGTCACTAAACAGGGTTTAACCTGTACAGTCCGTAATAATTACCCCAGGCCGGTACTATATCTCATGCTGCTGGTAACATTCCCGGCAATAGTATTGAATATTGGCGCCGACATTGGTGGAATGGGGGCGGTGACCCATCTTATATTTCCGCGTGTACCTGCTATTTTCTTTTCAGCAGGGTTTACACTGGTGCTTATTTTTTTGATTATTTACCTTCCCTACCGCCGGATAGCAGCTATACTCAAATACCTTTGTCTCTTTTTATTGCTCTACCTGGTCGTTCCCTTCCTCTCAAAGCAGCATTGGCCGGCAATATTGCGGCATACTTTTATTCCTACCGTGCATTTTAACAAGGAGTATATCAGTATTTTGGTGGCCATCCTGGGAACCACCATTTCCCCCTATCTATTTTTCTGGCAAGCCACCATGGAGGCAGAAGATGTGCAGCACAGGAAAAAACAGCAGGTGCTGAGTAAGGGCGTAATGAAGAAAATGGGTTTGGATATTGATATGGGGATGCTCTTCTCCTGCGTTGTGATGTTTTTTATTACGCTTACTGCAGGCACTGTTTTGTACAATGCCGGCATTCACCAGATTGATACGGTAGAGCAGGCGGCGCAGGCCCTTGAACCTATTGCCGGCCAGCTTTCTTACCTCTTGTTTGCCTTCGGTGTTATTGGCACCGGCTTGCTGGCAATTCCTGTTCTTAGCGGGGCGCTGTCTTATATCGTATCTGATACTTTTGGGTGGGATAGCAATCTTGATAAAAAGTATTATGAAGCAAAGCCTTTTTACCTGGTAATGGTGGTATCCCTGCTCACCGGCCTCTGCATCAATTATATAGGCATCAGTCCAATACAGGCCCTTATTTACACTGCCATATTGTACGGCGTTACATCGCCTGTAATGATTGCCATTATACTCCATATTTCCAATAATAAGGAAGTAATGGGCGAGTTTACCAATGGCAGGCGTGCCAATATACTTGGTTTCATTACACTTGCTGTAGTTACTGCCGCAGCATTCGCCCTGCTGTACCTGCAGTTGGTGGGATAAAAAGGAAGCTGTTTGGGCTGCCTATTTTGCTCCCTTCTCACTGTTATCACTGCACGAAACAGCGCTTCTTCTCCACCACCTGACGAAACTCATAAAAATTGTCTTATAAAGCTTTTACCTTTCGCTGAAACCGTTGGCTGATTGAGACGAAAAATTAAATATTACCGGCTGATCTGGCTAAAGCACGATTTGCCGGCCGGACTTTCTGTTTTTCTTATTGCATTACCACTTTGCCTGGGCATTGCGCTTGCTTCGGGTGCGCCGCTGTATGCAGGGCTTTTGTCGGGAATCATCGGTGGTATGGTTGTCTCGCTGCTTAGCGGTTCCTCACTGGCTGTTTCCGGTCCCGCAGCAGGCCTGACCACGATGGTAGCTGCATCTATCATTTCATTGGGAGACTACCGGACTTTTTTACTGGCAGTAATTGTCGCCGGCCTGTTTCAGTTAGTACTTGGTATATTAAAGCTGGGCGTCATTGCCAATTACTTTCCTTCTTCAGTTATCAAAGGCATGCTGGCGGCAATTGGTATTATACTTATCTCCAAACAAATACCCCTTGCGCTGGGCTATGATCAGCCAGATTTCTGGACCAGCGGCTTCCTGGATTTATTCTCCGGCAAAAACTTCCTACGGAATATTAAAAATTTCAATGTACATATTACCCGGGGTACCATTTTTATAACACTTATCTCTCTCTTTCTGCTGGTATTATTGCAAAGCCCCCGGAGGCATATTCAAAACTTAAAAATAATCCCTGCCCCTTTGCTGGTAGTGGTGGCAGGTATACTCATCAATATGCTGTTGGTAAAGGCGGGCGCCGGTTTTTCACTGAAGCAAACGCAGCTGGTGAATATCCCTTCTAACGTATTTGCAAATATCAGTTTCCCTGATGTCTCAAAAATATTTTCAACTATTAATATCTGGAAAGATGGCCTGGTAATTGGTCTGCTGGCTACCCTGGAAACACTGCTATGCGTGGAAGCCATTGATAAACTGGATAAGAAAAACCGCATCACACCGGTTAACCGCGAACTGGTGGCGCAGGGCATTGGTAATATTGCCTGTGGATTGTTGGGAGCCATACCCATGACAGCCGTGGTAGTAAGGGGGGCCGCCAACGTGGATGCAGGTGGCAGAACCCGGCTTTCTTCTTTTACGCATGGGTTGTTTTTGCTGCTGGCGGTACTGCTGGTACCCTTTTTACTGAGTAAGATCCCTTACGCTTCGCTGGCAGCTATTCTTATTATTACCGGGTATAATCTTACCAAACCCAAACTCTACAGAAATATGTGGAGCCTGGGATGGAAACAGTTTATACCGTTTATTATTACCATCGTGGTGATACTGCTTACCGATTTGCTGGTGGGCGTCAGTATCGGGCTACTTATCTCCATATACTTTATTGTGCGCAATAATTTTAAAGCGGAATATAAGATTACCAAAACAAAGCAGCATGCTACCGAAGTGTTTTATATAAAACTCAACAGCAATGTTACCTTTCTAAATAAGGTGAATGTACGAAAGGCGCTGGATACCATACCTCCTTACAGCGTGCTTACCATTGATGGCAGCGAATGCAATTTTATTGATTATGATATCCTGGAAATCATCAGTGAATATGAAAATAAGGCGCGGGACAAGCATATAGAGGTACACCTGCAGGGGATAGAGAAAGTGAGTGTTACGGCAATACATTAGGGAAGCTGTTAGCTGTTAGTTTTGCGCCATTAAAGATTATATATATTTCAATCAGGCATTATTATAAACTTTGAAAACTGTCTCTCTCAGCGGGTTGCCTTTATCAGAAACAATGAATTCCATGGTATCTGCCAATGCAGCTGGTGTTACCCAGCCGGACGGGTTGGCATCCGGCATACTTTGGCGGTTAAGGGCGGTATCAATAGTGCTGGGGACAATGACAGAAGCTGTAATGTTTGTCCCCTTAGTTTCTGCATTAATAAATTCCGCCAGTGTAAACAGCAATGATTTGGTAAGGGCATAGGCCACTAAATCTTTTCCCTGTGCAGCCTGCAGGGCTGGCCTTGCGCCAATAAAAATTAAACGGCCATAGCTGTTTTGCTGCATATGTGCCAGCAGGGGACGGGCTATAAAATAAGCGGTTTCAAAATTCAATGAAAACATTTTATGAATGGCGGCGCCATCGGTAGCGGTTATATTGCCTGCGGCGAATCCTCCTGCCAGCATTAATGCGGCGTCTATTTTACCATGTTTTTTTATAAGATCTTCAATAAAGATTTTGGTGGCCGTTTCATCACTGAGGTTAACGCTGGAAAATGCATAAGAAGGGTTGCCGGCAGCAAAGGTCAGCTGGTTATCATGCCCATCAACAGCAATAACCCGGTAACCTTCGTCTAAAAATTTCTTTACGCAGGCTGTTCCCAGGTTTCCATTGGCGCCGGTAATGATGACTGTCTTCATTGATGCTTATTTATGTCACTAAGGTAAGAAAATTACCTGCTTCTGCTGACAACTGGCGGACAGACAGCGCAGAAGATGTTCTGTCCGCTGCTGAAAATTGAAATAGATCTGCCAGCAGTTGCGCTAAGCCAGTGCCTGGTACAACACTTCTACCGGGTGCAATGCCTTTTTTCCGGTACCATCTTTTACCTGGTGGCGGCAACTGGTACCGGGGGCTGCAATAATGGTATCATCAGCTTGTTTACGTACTGCAGGGAATAATACCATCTCACCAATTTTCATGGATAAATCATAGTGCTCTTTTTCAAATCCAAAAGAACCCGCCATGCCGCAACAACCAGAGGGGATGGTGGTAACCGAATAATTTGCAGGCAATGATAGGAGAGCCACAGAAGGCGCTACGGAAGACAATGCCTTTTGCTGGCAATGGCCATGTAAGACAATCTTTTTTTCTGCGTTGGTAAACTGTGCCGCGGTGATATGTCCTTTGGCAATTTCAGCCGCAATAAACTCATCAATTAAAAATACATTGGATGCCAGTTGGCGCGCAGCTTCCAGCCGGTCGTCATCCGCCAGGTCTATATACTCGTCCCGGAAAGTTAAAATGGCCGAAGGCTCAATGCCAAGCAATGGCGTGGAGGCCGTTACCAACGGGTGCAGTAAGGCAATATTTTTATTGATGATGGTCTTTGCTTTGCGTATCAGTCCTTTCGAAAGCCATGTCCGCCCGCTTTCTTCATGCTGCGGAATAATTACTTCATAACCCAGCCGCTCCAGCAATGAGATAGCAGTGATGCCAATTTTGGTATCATTGTAGTTGGTAAATTCGTCGCAGAACAAATACACTTTCCGGCGTTCGTTATCCGCCTGCTGATTATTACCGGGCTGTGCGGCTCTATTTTTATACCAGCTTTTTAAGGTAGTACGGTACAGCGTGGGCATAGAGCGCTGCACTGCGAAGCCCGAGAAGCGCTTTATCAATCCGCCGATACCTTTATTGGTTACTGCAAAATTATAGAGACCGGGTACCAGGGCGCCCAGTCTGGCAGAAGCGCTGAAATTGGCAATCAGCTTTGAGCGGAAGGGAACGCCATTGGCATCATAATAATGCTGCATGAATTCGGCTTTCAGTTTGGCCACATCTACATTGGAAGGGCATTCGGATTTACAGGCCTTGCAGCTGAGGCAGAGATCCATCACTTCGTATATTTCTTTATGGTCGAAGCGGTTGAGTTTATCGGAGTGTGTCAAAAACTCCCTTAAGATATTGGCCCTTGCGCGGGTAGTGTCTTTTTCGTTACGGGTAGCCATAAATGAAGGGCACATGGTGCCGCCGGAAAGATGTGTCTTGCGGCAGTCACCTGATCCATTGCATTGTTCCGCATGCTGCAGTACATCCTGCTTATAAAAACGGAAAATACTTTTGAAAGCGGGTGTTTGCTGGCCCGGTGTATAGCGCAGCATGGTATTCATGGGCGGGGTATCTACAATCTTATTGGGATTGAAAATGTTTTCCGGGTCCCAGGTGTGTTTGATTTCTTTCAGCAGCTGGTAATTTTTTTCGCCCACCATCTGCCTGATAAATTCTCCGCGCAGCCTGCCATCACCGTGTTCACCGCTTAAAGAACCATTGTATTTTTTAACCAGTGTGGCAATCTCTTCCGCAATGCTGCGGAACAGCTGGTTGCCTTCTGCTGTTTTCAGGTTAATGATGGGCCTCAGGTGAATTTCGCCTGAACCCGCGTGTGCATAATGCACAGAATACAGGTTGTATTTCTTCAGTATTTCGTTGAATTCACGGATATAGGCGGGAAGATCATGTACATCCACTGCGGTGTCTTCAATCACCGGTACCGCTTTGTCGTCGCCAGGAAGATTACTCAGCAGGCCAAGTCCGGCTTTGCGCAGGGTCCAAATCTTTTTTGTATCCTCTCCAAACAACAAAGGGAAATGATAACCCAGGCCGGCGGCCCGCATGCTGGCTTCTACCTGTTGGGCGATGGTGGTAATTTCACCGCGCTGGCTGCGGGCAAATTCCACTACCAGTATCGCACCGGGGTCACCCTGTACAAAAAAGCGGTTCTTGACCTGTTCCTTGTTTTCCTTGGTACATTCAAGTATATAATGATCTATCAGTTCGCTGGCACTGGGACCGTATTGCAATGCAATAAGATTGGCGCGCAGTGCTTCGTCAATGGTATTAAAATGAACACAGAGCAAACCGGTTTCCCTGGGTGGCAGCGGTACTACATTCAGTTTGATTTCTGTAATGAAAGCGAGGGTGCCCTCTGACCCTGCAATCAGTTTGCAAAAATTAAAATCAGTTTCGCCTGCAGTAAAAGGCGCACTGTCCAGCAATACATCAACGGCATAGCCGGTATTTCTGCGCTCTACAGATTTTTTAGGAAACTCTTTCCTTATTTCCTGCTGGTTGTCATAATTGCTCAGCAGGCGGCGTACGGTGCTGTAGATATTCGCTTCCAGCGTATCGCCCTCGCATTTTTGATGAAATTCGTCCAGCGAAAGGGCTTTGAACGCTGTTTCTGTGCCATCGCTCAGCAATGCTTTTACTTCCAGCAGGTGTTCGCGGGTACTTCGGTAAACAACAGAATTGGAACCACAGGAATTATTACCCACCATACCGCCAATCATAGCGCGGTTGGCGGTAGAAGTCTCCGGTCCAAAGAAAAGTCCATGGGGTTTCAAAAACATGTTCAGCTCATCGCGTATAACGCCGGGCTGTACACGCACCCAGTTTTCTGCTGTATTTAATTCTAGTATTTTTGTAAAATGCTTTGATACGTCTACTACTATACCCTTGCCCACCACCTGGCCGGCAAGGGAAGTGCCTGCTGTTCTTGGTATCAGCGATGTTTGGTGCTGGCGGGCAAATGCAATCAGCTTTTGCAGATCCGCCACTGATTTCGGGATGGCCACGGCAAGAGGCATTTCCCGGTAGGCAGAGGCATCTGTTGCATACAGGGTACGCATGGTGCTGTCAAAGTAAAGGTCACCTTCTATCTGGCTGGCTAGATCGTGTAATTGCACGTTGATTCCGGCTAGTTTAATCAGTCACCGGCGGCTGCAAAATTAAGGCCTTTATACAAGTGCGCAAGGCTTTATAAAAAGGTATAAAAAAGGAGTAATTCATTAAGAATCACTCCTTTAGCAAATACATGGTATAAATTGATAAAAGCCTGGATATCAGGCCGCATATTTAAGTTTGGTTTCCAGCGGTTTAAGAATGCGATTCAGCAACTCACTGTCAATCCTAGGAGTAATCCCATTTTTCTCCTTTTCAATCATCCACTGGTTTTCTTCACTGTAACGCAGGGTGAAAAAATAATCACCATTTAATTTAATGGGGTATACTACGCCACGGGCATCTTCCTGTTGAAAAACACTTGCTTTTACCAGGTCACCCCAATACCGGAATTTGATTTCAATTGATTTCATAAACCATTTCATACCACAAGAATTTGATTTACATCAACGAAATTATCGTGCCTAAAACATATAATCCTTTTTAATCACACATTTTTTTTCATAATTAATACCATTTTAACTGTTTGTTGAAGCATTGGCGTTGAAAAATAAAAATTAGTTAAAATAGTTGTTGTAACATCCAACATCTAAAAAAGTTATGATCACATTCTAATAGATGCATACCCTTATAGGGATGCGTATTGCCACTTAGTGCTGTATCTAAGCAGGATAAGGGGTGCATTTTTTTATATAAGTGTTTCTTTGCCAGCAGCAAGAAACCTGCTGG
>JANPGT010000711.1:0-1993 GCA_031424135.1 Chitinophagaceae bacterium | reverse complement strand
CATAATAAAGGTTGTCAAATATTTTAAAGGGAGGAACGGTTGTAGCATTGTCATACTGGCCATACTGGGCAGTAACCGTTGAAAATGCAAAAAAAAAGCCAATTGTCAGCAGCAATATTTTTTTCATGTATGGTCTTTAGATGTAAATAAGTGAGTATCGGGAAAATATTTCAAACCTGAAATAAGGCACCCTGTCAGCACTGCTCTGCAATTGTAGCAGCGCTGGTTTGTATTTATTCAAAAGAGGAAGATTTTTCTTTTGAATTTTTGGTTGACACTTTTCCCAGTTCAATTCCGAAACAGCAAAGAGATTTATTACAATGCGTTATTTATATGGGGTAAATAAACTGGTGATACCCCCAATAGTTTTCCCTGCTGCTGTTTTTGCAGCAAAGAATCCCTTGCCCGGGAGGAGAACAGGGCTTGTAATAGCAGGACGGCCAGGTTGCAAAATAAATATTTCCGCCATGCTGTATTATCACGGTTTATCCCAGAACACATGTTGTGTTATTCCATCGCCGCCCATGCTCGTAACCGCTGCCTTATAGTTGTCAGGGTTTGAGGCCTTTTCAGCATCAGGATAAGACATGCGTCTTACAAAGCCGCCTCCCGGCACTAAGTCATCGTTGTACGTATTACGTGCCAATGCCGGGAACCCGCTTCTTCTCCAGTTCGCAAAACCTTCAGGGCCGTGTGTTATAGAGCATATCCAGTACTGTGTATTGATAAGCTTAAGTGCGTTTGCATCATTATAGGCAACTGCAGATCCAAGCAGGTAGTTGTCTTTTTCTGTATTTGATACGGCGGGACTAAATGTGCCGGCAAACAAGTTCCAGTCATCCATTGCAGCTCTCACACCGGCTTCATAGTATTGTTGAGTTGTTGAGCCACCTGTAATCCATCCCCTGAATTTAGCTTCTGCCAATAATAATTGCGTTTGCGCATTAGTAATAAAAAGAGCAGGGGCAACAGTACTCACCATTACCTGGTAATTAAGCTGTGTGTAGTTTAGTCCTCCGCCTTTAGCGCCTCTGGAACCTGGAGCGGTTAAAAAGCTTACCGCATCATAGCCCACTGGAAATCCATATTGATTAGCTGTTGTGGTATCACGTGTGGAGGTAATTGTTGTAGGATTGGCATAGCTGGCCCCGATATACTTCAGCCTGGGATCAGCAGTGCTTTTTAACTGGTTAACAAAAGGCTCAGCTAAATAATAAAAATAGGGACTGATGTTCCGCTGCAGGTTAGAAAAACCATTGGGAACTGTACCGTTATATTGAGTGACAACAACATTATCGCTGTTTGAAAGAATAACACCTCCTGCAAATGCTTCCTGTGCAATACTTGCGGCTTTGGCCGCATCTATTTTTGAGTAGCGCATACCCAGGCGCAGCATTAAAGAGTATCCGATTTTTTTCCAGTGAGCAACCTGTGCCGTTATTAAAGCAGTGGTAGAGGTGGTTGAACCACCAAAAAATAAGTCGCCTGTTACATATTCATTTGAAGCAGACAAAGCCGCTGAAGCCGTTTTAAGCTCGTTGTAAAGGTCGGCATAGATATCGGCCATTTTATCATACTTTGGATAGTTTTTCTGTTCAAGGTATCCTTTCCCTGCTTCGCTGTAAGGTACATCACCGTATGTGTCAACAAGGGTCATAAAAGCATAGGCTTTCCATATCCGGACCATGTTATTCAGGTTTTTATTAGCAGGATCATCTTTCGTAAGGCTGATGATCTGTACCAAAGGTTGAATGACAGTTGTGTAAACACCCCAACGCGGCGAGTTATAACTATCTACGTCTTCGTTAAATTGAAACCCTGCGGTGGCGCCTGCGTTATAAGCATTCAAATATTGTTGTACGATGGTTTGTTCTCCATCCCAATTGCCAGCATTCATACCCCTTTGTGCTCCGGTAAATAATAACCCCGCATCAACTTTGGTAATGGCATAAGGGTCTTTGTTTTTTTCTTCAAACCCCTTTGTGCAACTTAC
>JANPGT010000710.1:0-3424 GCA_031424135.1 Chitinophagaceae bacterium | reverse complement strand
CTTCCAGCTCTTTAAAATTATCCAAAATATCCGCCTTTGTCATTATTACTTTGGTAACCCCGTTTATCGTACAGGCATACTTCAATGCCACCAGGTCAATCCAGCCGCACCGGCGGGGCCTGCCGGTAGTAGCACCAAATTCACTACCCAACTTACGCAATTCCTCACCGGTAGCATCATTTAATTCTGTAGGAAAAGGGCCACTGCCTACACGGGTGCAATATGCTTTGGTAACCCCCATAACATCGCGTATTGTCTGCGGTGCAATACCCAGACCCGAACAAATACCCGAACTGGTAGTGTTTGAGGAAGTTACGAAGGGGAAAGTTCCAAAATCCACGTCCAGCATACTGCCCTGGGCGCCTTCTGCCAGTACTTTTTTACCCTGTGCAATTTTATCGTTGATGAAATATTCTCCGTTTACAATATTCAGCTGTTTCAAAAACTCCACTGCTTCAAAAAATTCTGTTTCCCAGGCGCTGATATCATCCTGGAAATTGAAGTTGCCCAGCAACTGCAGGTGCTTTTGGCGCAACTGCTCATAAGACTTTTTAAAACTGCCATCCAGCAAATCTCCCACCCGCAAAGCGTTGCGCCCGGTTTTATCCATATAGGCGGGGCCGATCCCTTTTAAAGTAGAACCAATTTTGTCGTTGCCTTTTGCCAGTTCAGATGCTTTATCCAGTGCCCTGTGTGTAGGTACAATTATATTGGTCCGCTTCGATATAAATAAATTCTTTTTTACATCCACACCAAACGAAGCTACTATCTCACATTCCCTTTTCAGTGTTACCGGATCAAGTACTACGCCGTTGCCAATCAGGTTAACAGTTTTTTCATGAAATACGCCGGAAGGTATCTGGTGCAGCACCACTTTCTTATCGCCAACGTATAATGTGTGCCCTGCATTGGGACCGCCCTGGAAACGGGCAATCACGTCATAGTTTGGAGCAAAATAATCTACAATCTTTCCCTTCCCCTCATCTCCCCACTGCAAACCCAATATCGCATCTACCATAAAAAATGAATGTTGAACTGTTATTGAGAAGTGGCAAAAATAGATGAATGAACGATACGAAAATATGAAAATGTGAAAAATATGAAAATGTGGCAAATGCCGGTTAGAATATGGTAAATATGGAAATGGAATACAGACTTATCGCCTACGCCCGTAACCTAAATAAGCTGCTGACAGTGCTGAAAGAAGACAAGAGCTCCTTTTGCCGGCCACGCTGCCATTTTTCAGATTTTTCACATTTTCATATTCCCACATTCATTTTACTCCTTCTCTGCATCATACCTGTCTACTGACTGAATGCCGCTTAATTTCAGCAATCTTTCTACCAGGTGTTCCAGTTCTTCTTTATCATGCACAAACACTTTTATATTGCCATGAAAAATACCTTCATTGGCTTCTACCGTTAATGCGCTTATATTGATTTTCATTTCGCCCGAAATAAGGTTGGTGATCTTGTGAATAACACCCACATCATCCAGCCCAATGATTTTTAGGCCCGTAAGAAAGGATATTTCTTTGTTCTTTGCCCATTTGGTTTTTACTACGCGGTGGCCATAATTGGCCAGCAGTTTTGCAGCATTGGGGCAGTTGGTACGGTGGATGGTTAAGCCCTTACCGGTAGTTACAAAACCAAATACATCATCTCCGGGAATAGGTTTACAGCAGTTTGCCAGCGTGTACATAATCTTATCGCTGCTTTCACCAAAAATGATAAGTTCCGCATCTTTTTTCGCCAGGGAAGAAAGGGCCGCATCACTTTTAATTTCAACATGCGGCCTAACGGGCTTGGGCATTTCTATTTTATCGCCCAGTACCGAAAACTCTTTCAATTCCCTGAGATCAATGTGCTTTACAGCTATATCATAAAACAGGTCGAGCGAAGAATTCAGTTTATAGAAATTGGTCAGCTCATCAATATTATGCTGGTTGTAGGCGGCGCCCAATCCTTCCAGTTTTTTCTGTAAGGTATATTTGCCTTCCTCGGCAATCCCTCTTTTTACTTCTTTAAGGGCATCTTTGATTTTTGCCCTTGCTTTGGCCGTTACCACAAAACCCAGCCAGTCTTCGTTGGGTTTTTGTTTGGCCGAGGTAATAATCTCTACCTGGTCTCCACTGCGCAGTTTGTGGCTGATGGGCACCAGTTTATGATTCACTTTGGCGCCAATACATTGCGAACCCACGGCACTGTGAATGGAAAAAGCAAAGTCCAGCGCGGTAGATCCTACCGGCAGCATTTTTACATCGCCCTTGGGGGTATACACATATATATCTTCTGCCAGGAAGGAAGTCTTAAAATCCTGCAGAAAATCCACTGAATCGGTGTCCTGGGTATTCAGCACTTCCCGTATCTGCTGAAACCATTTATCAAAACGGCTTTCGTCAGAAGTGTCTTCTTTGTATTTCCAATGGGCTGCCAGGCCTTTTTCCGCAATCTCGTTCATGCGAAGGGTGCGAATCTGCACTTCCACCCATTTGCCCTGCGGGCCCATCACCGTAGTGTGCAGGGCTTCGTAGCCATTGTTTTTGGGATTGCTCAGCCAGTCGCGCAGCCTTTCCGGCGAGGGGGTGTACTCATCTGTAATCATGGAATACACACTCCAGCAGTCCTGTTTTTCCTTTTCCTGCGGCGAATCGAGGATGATGCGGATAGCAAAGAGATCATATACCTCTTCGAAACTCACCCCCTTTTTCTTCATCTTATTCCATATAGAGTGAATGCTTTTGGGGCGGCCCTGAATTTCGAATTTATAATGGCCTTTGTCCAGCTTTTCTTTGATAGGCCGGATGAACTCATTAATATAGCGGGTGCGTTCCCTTTTGGTTTCGGCCAGTTTACGGGCTATCTCCTTATAGGTGTCCAGCTCCAGGTATTTCATGGCCAGGTCCTCCATCTCGGTCTTAATATTATACAGGCCCATCCTGTGTGCCAGCGGGGCGTATACATATACCGTTTCAGAAGATATCTTCAGCTGTTTCTCGCGCTTCATGCTTTCCAGTGTACGCATATTGTGCAGGCGGTCTGCCAGCTTAATCAATATCACCCGGGGATCATCAGTAAGCGTTAATAATATCTTTTTGAAGTTCTCTGCCTGTTGTGAGGCGTTGACATCTATTACATTGGAAATTTTGGTTAAACCGTCTACTATTCTGGCTATCTCAGTACCAAATTCGCGCTGCACATCTTCCTGGGTAATATCGGTATCCTCCACGGTGTCGTGTAAAAGGGCGCAAATGGTAGAGCGAACGCCCAGGCCGATTTCCTCCACGCATATCTGGGCTACGGCCAGCGGGTGCAGTATATAGGGCTCCCCGCTCTTCCTGCGCATGGTTTTATGTGCGTCAGCAGCCATTTCAAAGGAATGGCGGATAAGCTCCTTGTCGCCGGGTTTCAGTTTTGGCTTGAGA
>JANPGT010000709.1:0-4505 GCA_031424135.1 Chitinophagaceae bacterium | reverse complement strand
ACGGCGAAATGAGCAAATTGGTACTTGCTCCGGCTACGTGTTTACAACCGGAGAACCAGTAATATATATATAATGTAACCGGCTTTTGTGCCGCTGTTGGACCCCGGTTGCGTCGCACACTTCAGGGGTTGGATGGCTGCTGAGCGCCTGTTATTTATGTATTGTTTCGGCGAATTAAAAGTGGGGCTAGCTGGTTGTGAAAATATCTGTACATTTATTGAATGAGGTTTTTTTACCTGATGGGTAGTTTGTTTTGTCTTTTTTTAGGGGTTAATGGAATTGAACAGGCAAGAAAATACGCTGCAGCAGAAGAAGAGGGAGTGTTTGTAGAAGCGGTGGTTAAAAAGAAAATTGACCGGGGTTTCCGCGGACGACAACTCAAGGTGACGTACCGCCAAAAAGAATATTGGGTTAAAGTCACCCAGGCCTCATTTGACAAAAGCAGTTTTAACGGAGCCATAAATTTGAAATATGATATGGGAAACGATATGCTTATTGACGATGGGATAAAAAATAGAGAATTTATTCCATCTGTTATTCTTCTTATTGCAGCCGCCGGGTGCATTATTCCTGTATTTAAAAAATAGTGTTTTGAGCGCCGGCTACACCATATTCCCCCTGGGCGATTCTGCTGCCACCATTGACCTGGGTAACAGCATCAATGAATTTCTAAACAACAAAATAATTGCCATGCAGCAATGGCTGCTGGCAAATCCATTTCCCGGCCAGAAGGATATTATTGTGGCCTATAGTTCGCTTACTATAATATATGATCCTGTTTTGGTAAAGCTGCATTTCCCGGCAGTTGCCCCAGTATTTGAAAATGTGAAGCAGCATTTGCAAACGGCTTTCAACCAGTCGACTATTCAACCAATCAACAAACCAACTACTATACGCATCCCTGTTTGTTATGAAGAAGAGTATGCTATGGATTTAAATGCCCTGGCCGCAGAAAAGAATATGAGTACCGAAGAAATCATTGCGCTGCATACCGGAACAGTTTACCGTGTATATACCATCGGATTTCTACCCGGTTTTTCTTATATGGCTACGGTACACGAAAAATTAATCACGCCGCGCAAGATAAAGCCGGAGCCTGTTCCGGCAGGCAGCGTAGGCATTGCAGGTGCACAAACTGGTATTTATCCGCTTAACAGTCCGGGTGGCTGGCATATTATTGGCCGCACGCCCATAAAACAATTTGATGCCAATGATAAAGACCTGGTAAAATTAAAAGTGGGCGACAGCGTGCAGTTTTACCGCATCAGCAAAAAGGAAATGTTGATTGGCTGGTTGAATGAAGGATTGATTGGTTGATCAGCTGATTGGTCGGTCGCGTAGGGGCAGGCCCTGCGCCTGCCCGGTATTTATGGATATATGGTTATTTAAAAGACGGTGCGCCTGCCCGGCACCCACAAAATAAAATGAATGACCGCATAAAAGAAATCAGGCATGATCAAAACAGACATCAGACATTGAAAGTTTCGATCGCAATTATAACAGCAATTCATCACAAAATCCCGCAATCAGCCATACATGTCTATCTCCATCATTAAACCCGGTTTATTAGACAGCATCCAGGACCTTGGCCGCTACGGCTATGGCAGCCTGGGTATTAACTGCGGCGGCGCTATGGACAGGTATGCCACACAGGTAGCCAACATGCTGGTGGGCAATGCCGTGAATGAAGCGGTAATGGAAATTCATTTTCCCGGGCCGCAGCTGCTGTTTGAACAGAATGTACTTATCAGTATTACCGGCGCCAATTTTACACCCACTTTGAATGATGAGGAATTGCCGCTATGGCAACCCTTACTCATCAGAAAAAATACTATTCTTCATTTTCCCAAACTGCAATGGGGCAGCCGCTGTTATATTGCCATACACGGCGGCTTTTGTGTAGAGGAATGGTTGGGCAGTTACAGTACCAACCTGAAAGCAGGTGCCGGCGGTTACAATGGAAGAAAACTGGAAAAAGGCGATGAATTGGTGAGCAGGGAAAGCACGATTTATTTTCCTGCTTTGATGAAAGCCGGCAAGGATGTACACAGGTTGAGCTGGCGGCCAGATACCAGTGCTACCTACCGGCTGCCGCATGAAATATATTTTGTGGAGGGCCACGAACTGGATGCACTGACGGATGCATCGGCAGCAGATTTTATGCAGAATAATTTTATCATTCACCCCTTCAGCGACCGGATGGGTTACCGGCTTAAAGGACCGGAACTGCAGTTCCGCCACAAAACAGAGTTGGTATCTACCGGGGTTAGTTTTGGCACCATCCAGTTATTGCCCGATGGTGCATTGATTGTACTGATGGCAGATCACCAGACTACCGGTGGCTACCCACGCCTGGGCCATGTTGTCAGTGCGCACCTGCCCAAGCTGGCGCAACTTCGTCCAAGCGATTGTATTCAATTCAGTAGAATAAGTATTGATAAAGCAGAGGAATTATTTTTCGCGCAGCAAAAAGAGCTCAGCATTTTGCAGAACGCCTGCTATCAGAAGCTAAATGAATTGGTATGCAGACAATAGATATCAATTGCGACATGGGTGAAAGCACTCACCTGTGGTCTTATCATATTGATAATGATATAGCCCTTTTCCGGTTTATCAGTTCCATTAATATTGCCACCGGTTTTCATGCCGGCGATGCGCATACCATGCATGAACTGGTGGATTCAGCACTGCTGGCAGGAATTGTTGTGGGGGCACACCCCGGTTTTGAAGACAGGGAAAATTTTGGCCGGACGAACACCTCCCTTTCCCCTGTTAAACTTTACGACATTATTGTTTACCAACTGGGCGCGCTGGATGCCTTTCTGCAAATCAACGGCACAAGATTACACCACGTGAAGCCACATGGTGCAATGTATAATATGGCCTCCAGGGATGCCGCCATGGCGCATACCGTCTGCAGGGCAGTGAAAGAATATGATTCAGGACTGATATTATACGGATTAAGCGGCAGCGAATTGATAAAAGCAGCCAGTGAAATAAACCTGGCTTCCTGCAGCGAAGTATTTGCAGACCGCAGTTACGAGGAAGATGGAACACTAACACCCCGTACTGCGGCCAACGCGCTGATAGAAGACGAAAATCAATCACTGCAGCAGGTATTGCAGATGGCACAATCGGGCACCGTAAAAACAATTAATGGCAATACCATACCAGTAAAGGCAGGCACCGTCTGCATCCATTCAGATGGCGCGCATGCGCTTGCTTTTGCAAAAAACATGCATACGGCCTTGATCTCTCAGGGTATCAGCATAACTTCCCCTTAAAATATTTTTGAAAAATAGTTCCACCAAATCTGCTTTACTGGGCGCCGCGTTTCTGATGGCTACTTCGGCTATTGGCCCGGGTTTTATTACACAAACCACGGTGTTTACGCAGCAGCTGCTAACCAGTTTTGGTTTCGTTATATTGGTATCTATCCTGCTGGATATTGCTGCTCAAATGAATATCTGGCGCATTATTGCCGTTGCAGAAAAAAGGGCACAGGAAGTAGCCAACATGGTATTGCCCGGTATGGGTTGGGTATTGGCGATACTGGTGATGATGGGGGGACTTGCTTTTAATATTGGCAATATTGCCGGCGCCGGGCTGGGTATTAACGTGGTATTTGGCACTGATGTGTTAACCGGCGCTGTTATCAGCGCTGTCATTGCTTTGTTGATTTTCTGGATCAAAGAAGCCGGTGTAGCCATGGATTGGTTCACAAAAGTGCTGGGTTTTATTATGATTGGGCTTACCCTGTATGTAGCCGTGGTGTCTCATCCTCCACTGGCCGCAGCCATTCACCATACATTTTTTCCTGAGAAAATAGATACCATTGCCATTGTAACCCTGGTGGGCGGTACGGTAGGTGGCTATATCAGTTTTGCCGGTGCCCATCGTTTACTGGATGCAGGTGTAAAAGGCCCGGCGCAGCTGCAGGCAGTTACCAAAGGAAGTATAACGGCCATCGTACTGGCATCTGTTATGCGCATCCTGTTATTTCTTGCGGCGCTGGGCGTGGTAATGGCGGGCGGCATATTAAACAAAACCAATCCTGCTGCTTCAGTGTTTGAGATCGCTGCCGGTACTACCGGGTATAGAATTTTTGGTATTGTATTATGGAGCGCAGCCATTACTTCTGTAGTAGGTTCTGCGTATACTTCTGTTTCCTTTATCCGCAGCTTTCATCCCTGGATAGAAAAAAACAACCGGCTTATTACCACCCTGTTTATACTTTTTTCAACATTGGTATTTGCCTTTGTTGGAAGACCAGTGAAAGTACTGGTTATTGTAGGAGCACTTAATGGTTTGATTCTGCCGGTAGCGCTGGGCCTGATGCTGCTGGCTGTTTTCAGGAGCAAAATAGTGGGCAATTATAAACACCCGGTATGGATGAGTATTGTTGGCTGGCTGGTAGTAGTGGTGATGACTGTTTTGGGCGCAAATGCGGTAAAAGAAATGCTGGTTGAATTAAAGGTCTTGTGGAATCAATGATCTTTGGTTAC
>JANPGT010000708.1:0-2108 GCA_031424135.1 Chitinophagaceae bacterium | reverse complement strand
GAAGAAGGTGCCAAATTACAGCATTGCATCCTGAACGCGTCTGCAGGCCCCATTTATATTGGCCGTAACAGCGAGGTGATGGAGGGCGCCAGCATTCGTGGCCCGTTTGCCCTGTGCGAGGGCGCAGCCGTTAAAATGGGGACGAGGATTTATGGGGCCACTACCATTGGCCCCTATTGCCTGGTAGGCGGCGAAATAAAAAACACGGTGCTATTTGGATACAGTAACAAAGCGCACGATGGCTATCTGGGTGATGCAGTAATAGGAGAGTGGTGCAACCTGGGAGCTGGTACCACCAATTCAAACATCAAGAATACCGCCAGCCATGTAAAAATATGGGATGAGGCGGCAAAAGCATTTGTAGTGGCGGGACTGAAATGCGGGTTGTTGATGGGTGATTACTCGCGTTGTTCCATCAATACCTCTTTTAATACCGGAACGGTAGTGGGGGCCTGTGCCAATATTTTTGGAGCAGGATTGATGCCGAAGTACATTCCAAGTTTCAGTTGGGGTGGCCAGCAAGCCGTTAAATATGATTTTGAAAAGGCCCTCCGGGATATTGGCAACTGGAAGAAATTAAAAAATCAGTTGCTTACAGAACAGGAAATTCAGCGGCTACAACATATTTTTGACCGCAATTAAAATAAAAGCTGATTGCTACAGAGAACCACTTAGACTGCATTCCTGCATTTGTTAAGGATACATACTGTTTACAAGTCGGACTGTGCGGCAGCCTCAAAAATTAAACATCAATTAAATGAGAAAACAAATTGCTGCGGCAAACTGGAAAATGAATTGTTCTTATCAGCAGGCAGAAAAATTGCTGGATGATATTTTAAAGCCAGGTATTGCTTTGCAGCCGCACCAGCAGGTGTTATTTGCTGTTCCATTTCCTTATCTCATTATGGCCAACAGCGAGGTGTCTGATGAAACCAATTACGACATCGCTGCCCAGAATTGCTATACCAAAAAATCCGGTGCCTATACCGGTGAAGTCTCTGCCGAAATATTAGACTCTATAAATGTAAAATATTGTGTTGTGGGCCATAGTGAGCGCCGCGAATATTTCAACGAAAGCAATCAAATGCTGGCAGAGAAAGTAAATATCCTGCTGGAGTATGGCATTACACCCGTTTTCTGCTGTGGCGAGCCTTTGCAAATTCGCGAAGCCGGTACCCAAAACAACTTCGTAGAAACCCAATTACAGGAATCTTTATTCCATTTATCCGAAGCACAGGTTTCTCAGATTATTATTGCGTACGAACCCATCTGGGCCATTGGCACAGGTAAAACCGCCACTACTGCCCAGGCACAGGAAATACATGCTTACCTGCGCAGTGTGCTTGCTAAAAAATACGGCAAATCAGTAGCCAGTGATATTTCCATTTTGTATGGTGGCAGCGTAAAGGCCGCCAATGCAAAAGAATTGTTCAGCTGCGAAGATGTCGATGGCGGACTGGTAGGCGGCGCTTCTCTCAACCCAGAGGAATTTATTGCGATTATTACGGCGTTGAAATAATATTAAAAAAAAAGTGTTTTATTCATTGCGGGCCGGTTGGTGCACGCAGTGAATAAAATATTTTTAATGCATATACCCGGAGTTTTACTGTCTCCGGCGTTGTAAACCAGCCAAATATTTTCCGGATGAACAGTTTCGCACCCCAAACACTGATTATAAAAACCGGGGCTACCGGAGACGCGGTGGGGACTACTTCATTGCTTCATGCCATTGAAGGATAAATTCATTGGCTTACCTCAGCGTACAACAGCACTATATTGCCTGCAGGGTGCAATGCGGTTACCGGCGTTTTTCCATAGAAAACGGTCTTATGCATAGTGTACGGTTAGGGCATACCTCAGAACAACGCGCTTATTCTTTCCCTCATTTTTTCTACTGTATATTTCTTTGAATTGGCCAATGCTTCCGCTGCAAATTTTGAATATATCTGTGGCGACGCTGCAATTGCGGCTAAAAAATCTGCCAGGTTTTCAACAGCGCTGTATGCAAAAACAGACGATTGCAGCGATGTGGGCATTGTCAGCGCATCCGGAACCAGTAATGGCCTGGCATGTTTTATTGCGTCAAATAGATTGCCCGATGATTTGGT
>JANPGT010000707.1:0-8188 GCA_031424135.1 Chitinophagaceae bacterium | reverse complement strand
ATATGCATTCATACACACAAGATAAAAATAAAAAGCCACCCGCGCTGCAACGGGTGGCCAAACCATTTTTATAAGCAGTTATATTTTCTGGAGCTTCCATTTACCTTTCCTTAAGATAAAAAAAGCGGCAATGGCTGTACTGGTCTCCGCTACGGGAATAGCAATGAAAACGCCGGCCGGCCCCATCTGCAGCGTTTTTGCCAAAAAGAACGCCAATGGTATCTTCAGGAAAGGTAAATGGAAGCTCCAAAAAATATAACTGCTTATAAAAATGGTTTGGCCACCCGTTGCAGCGCGGGTGGCTTTTTATTTTTATCTTGTGTGTATGAATGCATATATCCCCGATGGCAGAATAAGACAACTCACTTTTATTGCAGTGCTGGTCTTGCTGGGCTATATACTTTTTGCTGAACTGAAAAGCTTTATTCCTGCCTTCCTGGGTGCGCTTACGCTCTATGTAATCATGCGCAAATGGATGTTCAGGCTGATTTATGTCAGGAAATGGAAAGCATCCTGGTCTGCGGCGATGCTGATGCTGGCTTCCTTCCTGATTATACTGGTGCCCATTGGTACGGTCATCAACATGCTGTCTTCCAAAATCAATTTTGCCATACAACATTCTTCCGAGCTGATTACTGCGCTGCAGTCTTTTGTCAGCAATATTGAACGCAGAACTGGTTTTAAGTTTGTGGACAATGATACCCTTAAATCGCTGGGCGAATTTTTTGCTATGAAACTACCCTCCCTGCTGGGTGCAACTTTCAACAGCCTTACCACCATTATTTTCATGTACCTGATTCTATATTTTATGTTAGTAGAGGGGCGGGGTATGGAGAGGACCATTTACCGCATTTTGCCCATGAGCGATGCCAACCTGAACCGGGTGGCCAGCGAAGTAAAAAATATGGTAATGTCCAACGCCATTGGCATTCCGCTGATTGCGGTGTTCCAGGGGGTAATTGGGGTAATTGGCTACCTGGTGCTGGGCGTAAAAGAACCCCTGTTCTGGTTTATTGTTACCTGTATTACTTCAATGTTGCCCGTGGTAGGCGCCACTGCGGCATATGTGTCTATTGCCCTCATATTTTTTGCTCAAAACGACACCTGGAAGGGATTTGCCATGCTGATCTATGGCTTTGGTATCATCAGCACGGTGGACAGCATTTTCAGGTTTGCAATACAGAAAAAAATCGGTGATACTCATCCACTTGTGACGGCCTTCGGGGTAATTATTGGCATAAACCTGTTCGGCTTTATCGGTCTTATTTTCGGTCCCCTGCTGATTTCCCTGTTCCTGCTGCTCGTAAAAATATATACACTGGAATTTTCTCCGGAAAAACAATAGTAAAACCCCGTATTTACTAAAAAAATGGTAATGTTCGTTGCTGCAAACACGTAGCACTGCAAAAGAAAATACCTTTGTATCCGAAATCCAAAAATTATTCGTTTTAAACTTGCAACTTTAACAAGATCATAATATTTTGTCGCTGTTGCCTGTGTCAGCAGCGCCGGTAAACCGTTAAAATCCATATCAAACCATGAAAACCGTTTCTAAACCCCTTTGGGCTTTGTCATTCTCCGCATTGCTCCTTTGCATTCCCGTTAAAAATAATGCTGGTAATTACGCAACAAAACAACAGGCTGGTACCGTGCTCATGGCCGTTAGTAACCAGTCGGCAGTTGCCAACCAGGCGCTTGCATTATACGATGCCCTGAAATTAAAAAGTTATGGTCTCACCAGGGCAGCTTTTAATTACGCTTTTAAAGGATATCTATACCTGCAGCAAAAGAAAATGCTGGCTCAATCGTCTGTATTGACGATTTGTGATTTCAGCCAGTCATCGCGCCGCAAACGTTTTTTTGTGATTGATATGAACCAGCAAAAAGTGCTGATCAATACCTATGTGGCACATGGCCGCAGATCAGGATCAGAATACGCCCGCGCTTTTTCCAATAGCCCTGAGAGCCATATGAGCAGCCTTGGTTTTTACAAAACAGAAACTACCTATTATGGAGGTCATGGACTGTCTTTGAAAATTGAAGGACTTGAAAGAGGATTTAACGATAAGGCAGATGCAAGAAATATTGTGATCCATGGTTCAGACTATGTAGGATCAGGCTTTATAAAAAACAATCCCTTTACCGGCAGAAGCTTTGGTTGCCCGGCAGTACCGGCCAACCAGGTAAACGATGTAATCAATACCATTAAGAATGGCAGCTGCCTGTTTATCTACCATCCCACAAAGAATTACCTGGCACACTCGAAGATACTTAACAGTTAGATTGGATAGTACACTACAGATGGTTTGCAAAACAACAGCTCAATCGTACCCTATGATTGGGCTTTGTTATACCCCCTAGCCCCCTGAAGGGGGAATTTAAGTCTCCGCATGAAATTTAAGTCTATTCAAATGGGTGAACGCTTCTATAAAAATAGTGCTGAGATGCTTCCAATTGATTTCTATTTTGTTTGAAGGCTTGTTCCATGACAGAACTGGCAGAAGGACAATGACTTAGTCAGATCATTGGAATTTTGTCTTCCGGTATACATATTTTTTGAAGCAGTATACTATTGGCAAAAAGAATTATTTGAAAACTACCGTTTCATTTCCTGAAACCTATGCCTGCAATTTATCAAATACACTTACATCGAAGACTTAATACTCCCCTTTAGGGGCTGGGGGTTAGCCTGCTATCCCAATCGCCACCAGCTGGCAAAGCGCGCCGGCCAATACGCCGCTATAGACTTCGAAGCCGGTATGGTCAGACACAATCAATCTTGCTGTACATACCATGCCGGTAATCAATGTGGCCATGGCCAGCCAGGAGCCAAATGCCACCGTGCCGTTGAAGGCCATCCACAAAAACAAAATAAACAAAGCGCCTACGGCAATGCCGTGCATGCTGATCTTGTAATAAATATTCGCCATCATACCCGCAATGCAGGACAAGAAAACAGCCAGCAGCATGGCGGTCATGGCCGTACTGTCGTGCAGGTTTTTTGAAACATACCAGGCCCAGAAATAAAATATCATGGAAACAATGTAGGGGATGATGCGGTCTTTCTGTGTACGCAGCATTATGCTGTCAATAAACCCCAGCTGCTTCATCAAAGCCACGCTGAACATGGGCAGAAAAGCCGTGCTGAACACTACGGAAATCAGTTTGAAGATTTTTGCCTTTTCAGTCATGGCTGCAAAAGCATACGGATCGGCATATAAAATAAATGCCGCTATGTAAGAAGGAATAAACAGCGGGTGAAAAATAAAAGAAACAATGTGCCCGAATATACGCACTGGTGCAGACCATATGTAATTATTGGCAACAGGTGGCAGTGCTGTGGTTACTTCATTCTCCATGCTGTAAATATCACTATAATTCTTTTCTCAGCCTTGCTACCGGAATATTCAGTTGTTCGCGGTATTTGGCTACCGTGCGGCGGGCAATATTATAGCCTTTTTCCTGCAGCAATTCGGTGAGGCGTTCGTCACTCAGGGGTTTTTTCTTGCTTTCATCGCCCACCATATCGCTCAGTATCTTTTTCACTTCGCGGGTAGACACCTCTTCGCCGCTTTCTGTACTGAGCGATTCGCTGAAGAAAAATTTAAGCCGGTAAGTGCCGAATTCTGTTTGTACAAATTTGCTGTTGGCCACGCGGCTAACGGTGGAAATATCCAGGCTGGTGCGTTCTGCAATGTCTTTTAAAATCATGGGGCGCATGGTAGTTTCATCGCCCGTCATAAAAAACTCGTGCTGGTATTCCATAATGGTACCCATTACACTGGTAAGCGTATGCTGGCGTTGTTTGATGGCATCAATAAACCACTTGGCCGCGTCTATCTTCTGTTTGATGAACAACACCGCTTCCTTCTGCCTTTTGTCTTTTTTGCTGCCGCGATCATAGTCCTTCAGCATATCGCGGTAGCCCTCACTGATACGCAGATCAGGCGCATTGCGCGAATTAAGCGTGAGCTCCAGTTTACCGGCATTATTGAAAATAAAGAAGTCGGGTATAATATAACTTTCCCCCTTGTTGGCATGCCCTACATTTCCCCCGGGCTTGGGATTCAGCTTTATGATCTGTGCAATGATATCCTTCAAACCATCATCGTCTATATTCAGGCCGCGCTGAATTTTTTCGTAGTGCTTCTTGGTAAACTCCTCAAAATAGTCTTCCAGCACCAGTATGGCCTGTTCTACCGGGCGGCCCTCGCCCAGTTTGCGGTACAGCTGCAGCAGCAGGCATTCCTGCAGGTTACGTGCGCAGATGCCGGAAGGGTCAAAATGCTGTATTTTTTCAACAAGTTTTTCTATTTCTTCTTCGCTGGCGTCAATGTTTTGCCTGAAAGCCAGATCATCTTTTATAGAAGAGCTTTCGCGGCGCAGGTAGCCGTCATCGTCTATACTACCAATAATTTGTTCTGCAATTTTCTGGGTGCGTTCATCCAGGTTCAACATACCCAGCTGGTCGGCCAGTACTTCGTGAAAAGAGGTTTCCACCCGAACCGGTACTGTTTTCTGCTCGTCAGGATCGCCGTAGTTATCGTCCCTTAGCTTGTAATCACCCACTTCGTCATCTCCATCAGACACATAATCACTCACATCAATATTATCGTATTGCTCTTCGCTGCCATCTGCCTCAAAGTCTTCTTCGTTGCTGCTGTCAAATTCATCTTTAATATCTTCGGTCATGCTATCATCATGCCCGTCCTCACCTGCTTCCAATGCAGGATTCTCTTCCATCTCCTCTTTTATACGCTCTTCCAGGTTGGCTGTAGGCACCTGCAGCAGTTTCATTAACTGAATCTGCTGGGGCGACAACTTCTGGAGCAGTCTTTGTTGTAAACTTTGTCCCAGTGACATAACTTGCTTAGGGTTTAAACCAACTTAGTATTAGAAAAAATAAAAACCGCGCCGATCCACAAAAATCAGGCCGTAATTTACGTACAAAATAAGATATGATGGTGCAACGTATTTATAAATTTATTGTTGTGTTGCTGCCAATATTGATAAGCAGTCATTTACAGGCCCAAAATAAACAATGGACGGTGGTGCCTAAGTCTCCTGGTTTTGAAAAAAACCATGTATTGGGTCTTCGTTTGATGTCATACCAGACAACAGTCTTGTATACGCCTTTACTGGCGCCAAGGGCGGTACCGGCCATTATCAGCCCTGATTATTATACCCGGCATTTTGGTTATTTCTGCAAAAAAGAACTCCAGTTTGAGAAGGTCACCAGCATTCCGCTGCGGTTCAGGCTGGGAGGATTGGATTACGTTAATAAGCTGGAAGGGAAATAGTTTATAGTTCTTAGTTTGAAAGTTTTTAGTTCGCTGTTCCCGGTGAATCAATATTGCTTTTAGGCATGCTGATTACATCGGCTTCTTTGCCTGGAAGCGGGCCTTTTTATAGGGATTCTTGAAATATACCGCAGTTCTCGTAGCAAGCCTGGTTGAAATGGCCTGCCTGCCCATCAAGCAACCACACTCACTGACGTAACCGGCTTATCCGTTACCAACCATTTCGCGCAAAAGAACTGCAAACTAAAAACTAAAGACTTTTATCCTGAAACTGTCTGCTGTTGTAATATATTTTTTATAGTATTCACCATTTTTTCGCCTTTCTCTTTTATCTGCTCTTCGGTCCATAACAGACCAATGGCAGTAGAAATACAGCGGCTCATAATGGCATCGCTGGCGCTGAAATCTTTGGTAGTGTGGTGCATCACCGCAGCCTTGTGTTCCGCGCTGAGGGCATTGAGTGTAATGCCTTCTTTCAGGTGATCCCATTTGCGGATATAGTGCCAGTTATTATCGAACCAATAAAAATTACCTGCCAGTATACCCTGTTCTTTCAGGGAAGCTACTACAGCCCGGGTGGTGGCTTCTGTGGGCAGAAACCAGCTGATGAATGTACAGCTGTCGCCCGCCGGGTCTGGCAGGCGTCTGAAGCTTATTTCAGGCACCTGCTGCAGTATTTCTTTTAGTGCGGTATGATTGCGTTTCTGAATATCCAGGAACTGGTCAAGCTTCTGAATCTGCGCCAGGCCAACTGCGGCATGGAGTTCGGAAATCCTGAAATTATAGCCAACAAAGGGATGCAGATCAGCACCACGGTCAACCCCCAGGTGGTCATGTCCATGGTCGCTATAACCATCGCTTTTCACAAATACGTCTTCGCGGTTGGTCATTATAACACCTCCTTCTGCACAGGTGATGGTCTTTACAAAGTCAAAAGAAAAAGTACCTGCATCGCCAATGGTACCCAGTTTTCTTCCTCTGTGCGTTCCGCCAATGCTCTGGCAGGCGTCTTCCAGTAAAAAAAGCTTATGTTCTCTGCAGATATCCTCCAGCGCATCCATATCTGCCATACTGCCGCACATATGCACAGGCATTACGCATTTTGTTTTTGGGGTGATGGCACTGCGTACCGCATCGGGGCTCAGCGTTAAAGTATCATCTACATCTACAAATACCGGTATGGCGCCTACACTGATAATCGCTTCAAAACTGGCCACAAAAGTAAACGAAGGAAGTATAATTTCATCTCCGTAACCTATGCCCAGGGCGCTCATGGCCGTGGTTAATGCAGCCGTGCCGCTGCTCACCAGTTGTGCATACCTGCTGCCAAACACATTGCAAACGGCCGCTTCCAACTCTTTTGATTTCCAGATGCCC
This sequence comes from Chitinophagaceae bacterium, assembly GCA_031424135.1. Taxonomy (GTDB): domain Bacteria; phylum Bacteroidota; class Bacteroidia; order Chitinophagales; family Chitinophagaceae; genus JACMLD01. The sequence goes on along the minus strand of JANPGT010000707.1, from coordinate 1,511 downwards.
TTGCGGGGACCATCGAAACCGTAGCGCATAAGGATGCCTGTTTCCAACACATCATTTACGCCATCTCGTTCTTCGTTGCCAAATAATTCAAAGCCGGGCATAGGAAATTATTTTGAATGATAAATTTTAAATGTTGGATTACAAAGGTAAAAAGATTGGGCGCTGTGAGGGATTAAATAAATAAATTTTTATGATTTTAAAAAAACTGCGTTTTTTCAGTGCTGCCTGCTATTTCACCCGCCTACACTAAGGTCTCCACGGGATGCCTGCAGCAGGACAGGGAAGTTTGCAATTAGTTGCTTACAGCCTGTACAAACGAAAGTTCGCTTTCATTGTTTTCAAAATCAATACAGCTAAAAGCCAACTGCTTTATTTTTTCTCCATAATTGGTTACCGAATAGGGGATGAAATTTTTTTCTGCCGGAATCACTTCTGCAATATTCCTGGGATCTGACTTATCCTTTTTTACATCCTGCCTGTCAAACTCATATACTATAAAAGCCTTTATCTTCCTGCTTGTTTCTTTATTCTGCACATTGAGCAGAACAATACTGCCATTTGAACTGGTGCTTTTAATGGTCACCGCCGGTGCAGCAATTACAGCAGTGTCTATCCACTCCATGGCAGGTATAATGGCCGGGTATTTATAATAATTCTGTTGCAGGCTGTCGTTCCAGCCATTGGGATTTCTTTCAAAGGTTTTACTGCTGAAATAAATAGCGCCATTGATATTAGGTGTATTACGCATGGCGGTTATCATACGCGGCAATTGGGTTTTGTCGCGCCAGGCCGCATTGCTGCCTGCACGGTAGATGCCCAGTCCAATATAACAATGTTTTCCATACGTATGCTTGCTCCACCAATCCAGCAGCACCTCATAAGGCGCTGCTTTATGGCCAAACTCCCAATAGAGCTGCGGGGCTACATAATCTATCCAGCCCTCTTTTAACCACAGTAAAATATCGGCATACAAATCATCGTAATTGGTTTGTCCGGCGGTGGTAGCGCTGCCAACGGAGTCTTTGCTCTCATTGCGCCAAACCCCAAAGGGACTGATACCAAAGCGACAATATTTTTTTTCTTCTTTGATGGCCTTGCTGAGTGCCAGAATGATGCTGTCTGTATTGCTGCGGCGCCAGTCTTCCTTGTCCATGCCATTGCCATACTGCCGGTAAGAAGCTTCGTCCGGAAATTCCTTTCCCGCAATGCGGTAGGGGTAAAAATAATCGTCGAAATGAACGGCATCAATCTCGTACCTGCTTACAATATCGCGGATAACCCTTACTACGTATTGCTGCGCTTCTTTATTACCGGGGTCGAAAAAGCGGACCGTTCCATAATTTAAAAACCATTCGGGGTGTACACGGGTAATATGAGAAGGAGCAATAGAAGATTTTCCGATGGCAAATACTGCCCGGTAAGGATTGCACCAGGCATGAAACTCCATGCCCCGCTTATGGGCTTCTTCAATCATAAACTGCAGGGGATCGTAATAGGGAACCGGCGGACGG
>JANPGT010000706.1:0-6602 GCA_031424135.1 Chitinophagaceae bacterium | reverse complement strand
ACAAACCAGCAACCTGCTCACCTGCAGCAGCCACATCAAATGAATACCATTCCATATCGCCGGTATAATATTCTTCTGCTTTCAGTACGGTGTTAGGTGCGTTCTTTTCCGGAAGGGAAACAGCGAACTGGTATTCCAGCTGCTCATTGATCCAGGCACCTTTTCCGCTGCTGTTGTGTGCGGGCTTGTATGTTTTTTCAAACCAGGCGGCATAATCATCCAGTGACTGCGTAACGGTATTTTTATGTTCGCTGAATAACAGCAGTGCGTTTATAACAGCCGTTGCATTGATTTTGTATGCTTCATACAGCCGCACACCATCGAACCACTGGCTGCCATTGGCTGCTAAAAAACTACTGAGCGGATTGTTCACCAGCATACGCAGTTTCCTTACCGTGGCAGTATGTGCATCAGCATTATTTATCTGTTCCGGGAAAATAATTTCATACTGTTTTTTTAATTGCAGCAGGTAATTATGGTAGTTAAACGCATTCACCACCACGGCCGGTGCAAATTTATTTTTCAGCAGTTTCATGAAATGAGAAGCCGCCTTTACCCTGCAGTGGTAATCCAGTTGTGGCAATTCGCTTTCCACCTTTGTTTCTGCCGGAATACTGTCTGAATACACTTCCTGGGCTTCATTCACAGATTTGTAGCGCGTAATCTGCGTACACTGCATTTTTATTTTTGCAAAAATGGCAGAGCCGGTATCTTCTCCCTGAAATTCGCCAAACTGCCATTGCCTGGTAAGCATCCATAAAGGATCATGCACAGCGCATTTCAGTACATCATCAAAATCCTGCTTGCGGGCCCTTGGTTCAAGCCGGTTCCAGGCGCGGAATGGTTCACACGAAACACTGTCTATTCTTGGCATATCAATGATTTAAGGGTTCACAATCGGTTGCTGATTAAAAGAAAAATCCATTACTACCTGCACACCCAGCGGGTTGGCATCGCCCACATCGGCTATCTGCGGCGGCGCTACTTCAGATAAAACGCCGGGAAGAATATGTGATAACGGACTCTTGTCAATATGATCCGGCTCTACCGCCCGGTTCTTGGCCATCTCCAGTGTATCCAGCAAAGTAAACAACAGGTCTTCCCATTTCCAGGTACCTGTCACTACGGGTGTTACTGCCAGCAGCAGCGATTGCGGCGGCATGGCATTGGGCTGGTTATAGTTCAGCGCAATACCTGTGGTTTCAAATTTATTGGGAATTACTTCCATCCATTCATCCAGTATCAAACCCGCCTGTTGCTGCACCGCCGTATTTTTCCACCTGGCGGGGTTGACGAGCACCACAGACAGCTTGTCCTCTGCTGGTGCATAATCTGCCGGAAACTCTGCTCCCAGCCAGTAATCCCCATTTTGATAATTCAGCTGAACCGGCTGCAGGTCTATCCCCTGGTCTGATGAAGACAGTACCATATCCATCATCTCCAGCGCGGCCATCTTTGGCCGCACCCTGCCAATACTTTGCAACCATTCTGCCATGGCCATGCCGCCTGCATGGCGCAAAATGTCCTTATCAGCAACACCGTTCAATTGCGCAGCTACCTGTGGTTGTGCACTGGCGGTATAAACGGGCAGGCTCACAAAAGCCTTCCCGAATAATATTTTAAACACATCGTTGTAATAAGAAAGAACCTGTTTGCCGGTAGACTTTACTGTTATTTTTTTGATGGTATCCTTTGCCTGCTGAATCCTGTCTTTGGCAATCTTGCATGCGGTAGCCGTTTGCTGCAGGTACTGCTGCGAAGCCGCCGGCAGGTCGGTAGCCAGCTCAAAGAGTATACCGGGCACTGCATTGGGGATACCATAAGGGATTACGGCCAGCAGAAAGTTTTTCATACCGGCAAACTGTGCCGTCTTGAGTGTATCATTGGGTGCTTCCAGCTTGGTTTTGCCTTCCAGCAAATCTTTAGTAGCAGCATTGGCCAGTAAAGTATCTGTGATAGTGATAAGATTCTTTAAAGCCTCATCCCCTCTTTTGCTGTATTGTGTTATATCGTGGTTACCGGGATTATTTGCATCCGGCACGTTGCCTGACTGCACAAAATGATCTGCACCGGCCACCGCCGTCTGTAATACCAAAGTACGCAACTGGGTAAGCAGGTGATCCAGTTCATAAAAACTGCGGATATCACTGCTCCATCCATCTATTCTTGATTTGAAATCAACTTTCACCACCGTATCATCCGGCAGCAATCCTTTCTGGCGGAACAGGAAAATAATATATTGTTTGAAATCTGCTTCGCTGGCCGACATAAAAATAAAATCAATGGGTTGCAGGCCCATTTCATCCAGCCCCATTTCTTTGATGCTGGCAATGCCCCCGGCAGGGGTTTTCTCTATAATGCATTTAATATTCTTCGGGTTGCCGATTATTTGCGCCAGCCATTTATTTAAAGTGGGTTCTGCTTTTGCCCTTGCAGCAGCAGGAGCCGTCCAACCGGTGGGTGCGGCAAATACGGTCAGGGGCTCAAAGTTCAATACCACCCGCTGTGTTACTACGGTGCCCGAGCGTGGTGTGTCTACAATCATGGGATCTGGAATGTTTTTTCCCTGGGCCAGGCTGTTTACCATGGCAGCTGCCCGTATATGGTTGCCCTGTACAATCTGGTACACGCTTTCAGAGATGGCCACATCTCCCAGTGCATCCAGCGCATCCGCCATACGGTCTATTTCCTTTGCTATCTGTACATACTCCTTGTTACCGCCACCATTGTTAGTTACCAAATCGTGCAGCCATTTCAATACGGTATTGTTGGCCACATCGGTAAGCACTTCAAACATGGTCTTATCTGAAGGGAAATCAAGCCATTTCACTGCGTCATAAATTTTATTCAGCAGGGCCATGCCGTCTACCACATTACTGTTATACGCAGCAGGCTTATCAGCTACGGCTTTTTCTTTTACGGGTACCACCAGCGGAAAAGCATTGCGGAATGGCAAAATAAATTTATCCAGTTCCACTATTTTATACCTTTCATGGATACCTTTTTCAAACTGGAAACCCAGTATAGCGCCAATCTGCAATCCATTCTTTACCCCGTCTATCAGGTTCAATGCCATGCGCACGCGGGAAGAGGAAAGATTTACCGCCAGCCGGTTATTAATATCTTCTTCTTTATAATTGGCTTTATATGCGCTGCGCAGCACCGCCGCCGTTACCGCATGATTGAGTGAGGGGGCATGAATAAAGCCATCGTTATCAGGATCCGCATATACTTTTACCCCGGCAGGACTTAACCCTGCAGGCAGATCATTGGCAACGGCCTCCGCTTTGTTTTTATCGCGGGTAAGATTTTCCACCCAGCCATAGGCACCCAGGTGTATTGCTTTTTTAGTACTGCGTTGCTGGTTCAGCCGGCGGTTTACCAGTCCGGTCAGCCATGCATCCAGCCGGTAACTGCAGAGATCAATGTGTTCAGCCAGTAAGACAGACAGTTCTTCTGTAGGCAATGTATTTAAAACAGTAAATGCGTCTCTTACCTTATCCACTTTTTTCAAGGCCTCGCGGTGTTTAATTTTATTTACATAGCCGTTCAGCAGTGGATTGGTATCTGGTTTATTAATGTATACGGCCATAGAACTCCTGGCCGTTGGTCCGCCGGAAGCAGTAGCAGCCACCAGGTATTTGTAAAAAGGATTGGTATTGTCGAATTTCTTAAAGACTACGCCTTTCAGTTCATCAATGTCTTTCAGCAGCAAATGCCATTTGGTATTGTATTTACGCGAGCTGCCCATACCGCCCCACTCGCTGTAAGTGCTTTCATCACCTACTACACGGCGGATATCTTCGGTCAGCAATCCTTCCATCTGCAAAATATCCAGGGCGCCCTGTTGGTAAGCCTGCATCAATGATTGCCGCAGCATCAGGAACAATAGACTTCGGCTGGGAAATTTTGCAGGATTGTTGGCAGCCAGGATGGTATCCATGAAATTATTCAGCAACCAGTCTATATAAGTACTGCCTTCTGAACGCTCAATGGTATCTGTAGCAGAAAGCGGCTTACTGTCTATTATAAAGCCGGTCAGTTCCCGCAATTCCTGCGGACCAGCAATAAAGCGGTTCCTGAAAATACGGCTTTGTTCAAACTGGTCGCGGATGCGCGAATACTTCGCATCCTTCAGTTTAAAAATTGCATCAAAAATGCCGGCAATGGTTTCATCGGGGAATAAAAAAGAAGGGGCAAAATTTGCTTTAATCATCAGCTCTTTAAACCACAGGCGCATGTATTCTGATCCATGGGTAGCACGGATATCAAACTCATCTGAACCCGCGCCGGCGTACACACCTTTGCGGGTGATATTGATGCCGTAGCGGTAATACTGCTCTACCGAACTGGCATTGAGCCCCAGCATCTCAATAAACTTTTTCTGTGGGTTGCCATTTTCCAGTTGCGCATAGTTGGCAACGTTATTATTCCGCAGATCGGTCCATACCACCTGCAGCATTTTCAAAACCTCGTGCAGGCGCAGATCAAAACGCAGCTGCAGGGCAATTTCTTTGTTCAGGGTGGTTACCGGCGGCAGGTTATACGCATCGTAATCGTTCGACAATTTCAGCCGGGAATAGGCGGTGGTGGGCAGTATGCCATAAGGCTGCACGCCGATGCGCAGCGAAGGCAGTATACCCCGTGCAGGCACATTGCCGGTAATAAATGTTTCTACCCGTCCTATATTGTCGTAAGTAAATACATGATCCCACATTTCTTCCATGGTATGGCCCAGGGTACCATTCCATAGAGCCCGGTTCATGGCAAAAGCATTGCTTACCTGTGTATTCAGCCGGTTATTGATTTTTTGGGTAACAGCGGTGGCGATGCCCAGTCCGTCTGCCAGGCGTTTTCCGTCGGTTTGGCGCAGCGGATCCTGTATGGTTTCATTAAACAGCTGGCGGCTGATTTCAATGGCAAAGCGTTCATCTTCATCATTGTCTTTCACGCTGTACCCGGCGGTGGCTGTTTCAGTATTATTGGTGGGTGTACCCACTTTCAGCAGGCTCATACCATCTGGTGCATACACATGGTTCAGCAATAGTTTTTCCAGCAGGTCCTTGCTGTTGTCTGCGCTGCCCGCCTTTACGCCCAGCACCAGCAACTTATCAAAACCATCATTGTATTGTGCTTCTGTTAATGGCAGGGTTACACCCATACCTGTCTCCACGGCGCGCCGGTAGTCCGTCATCCAGCGCATACCGTCTTCAATTACCAGGTCTCCATTTTCATCAATCCTGTAAATGGGTTCTCCATCTGCATCTTTATTGGAGAAAAATTTGGGGTCAGGTCCCAGCTGCAGCTTATCGGGGATTTTATTGCTGACCACCACATGCTGAAAGCGGTTATTCTTTATAGTTACCACAGCGAATCTTTCCGGCAACACATAGGTATGCGGGGCCTGGGTCCAGGCATTGTCTTTTATTACCGGGCTGGTGTAATCAAAGGCGGGTGTTGCCAGTGCTGCAATAAGATCATCTACACTGCGCTGATTTATGGCATTCATCTTTTCCGTAAGCTTGCTGAAAGCAGTCACCAGTGCATTAAACGCCGTAATCTTGGCAGCAAACTGGGTTTGCTGCGGAAGGGTAAGCACCGGTATCTTAGAAAGAATGGCCTGGATATCTCCCTGTGCACGCAGCAGTTGCACCTGCATCTTCTGCATCATAATATCCGGCACAACATTCATTGCCTGCAGACTGGTGAAAAGGCTGTTTACATTCAGGGTAACGGCAGCTATAGTCGCAGGTTGCACATTGGTCCAGAAAGCTACGGCTTCTGCTGCAGGCTTTAATACTTGAGAGGAAACAGGAATTTTCTTCGCGGCATCCTGCAGCAGCGTAAAATTCCGGTAGGGCTTTACCTGCAATTGCTGCTGGTTGCGGGGAATATTTGTCTTGCGCGGATCAGTTGTGCTCACCAGCCAGGAAGCCCGCTTGCTGCCATGCGCAGCACATAACCTTTTCCAGGCGGCTTTCTCTACCTCAATATCATTGCTGGCTATCCACCAGGCACTCCAGAATCTTTTGGCTGATTCAAATTCTTTTGCAGTGAGTGCTTCTTCAGGCGTATGTACAAAAATATCGTCGGGGTAAATGCGTACCCAGAGTTCATGTACTTTCTTTACCTGCGGCAGTATTACAGCCCTGGCCCGGTCTATAATGGCTTTTGCATCGGTACCAATAAATTTTGAGATGGCAGTAATACCAAAACGCTGGCTTTTGTTTTTTGCATTATAGGTTTGCAGCTGCTGCGTGGTTTTATTTAACTCTGGCGCCAGCAAATCATAGACCTTCAGCAGTTTTTGCATTTTTTCGGTACTGTTAATGTTTACCGCTGCTACCGATTTGTCAATAAACTGCAGGCTGCCTTTTACCTGTGTTTTAAACTTTGCTACGCTGGCATAAGGCAGGGCGGCCTGACCGGGTGAAAACTTTTTTAAATTAACCAGGGTCTTCATGGTCTGCAGCAGCAGATCGTTATAGTCGTATTGCGGCGGTGCAGGCAGTGCTTTCAATGCTGGCAGTGCCACGGCATCAAATTTTTGCAAGCCTGCCTGTAGTTTGGGCAGCACCGTATCGGTCTGCACTTTAACAAAG
>JANPGT010000705.1:0-8346 GCA_031424135.1 Chitinophagaceae bacterium | reverse complement strand
GAAAGCAGTGTGTAAATTCTACCTGTCTGAAAACAAAGTACGACCGGCAGATGCAGTACCTGTTTAATATAGAATAACTTAGACCTGTTAGGGAGGTGCTGCGTTATTGCAGCGACGCTTGATTTTTTAATTGCAAAGCGACCGGGTTGCTGCTTTCAGACATTGATAAATCAGACAACATACATGCAAAAAACATTTGTCATAGGCGATATACACGGCGGGCTGAAAGCCCTGGTACAGGTACTGGAAAGCGCTGGCGTAAGTTCAAACGACACGCTGATCTTTTTGGGTGACTATGTAGATGGCTGGAGCGAATCTGCAGCGGTAATTGATTATGTAATGCAGCTTTCCGGCAGGCAGCCCTGCATTTTTATCAAAGGCAATCATGACGAATGGTGCGAGGACTGGTTGCGCACCGGCCAGGCAGACAAGACCTGGCTTTTTCATGGTGGCGTAGCTACCGTTAAAAGCTATGCCGGTATAGAGGCACCAGTCCGCCTGCAGCACCTGCAGTTTTTTGAGAAAATGAAAATGTTTGCTACTGACGAACTGCAGCGCTTATTTATTCATGCGGGCTTCACCTCTATGCATGGTCCGGAAAAGGAATTCCACTCCTCAAATTTCAGCTGGGACAGAACCCTTTGGGAAATGGCCCTTACCTTGGATAAAAAAATTACCCCCGATTCATTATTGTTTCCAAAAAGACTGAAACTGTTTCATGAGATTTATATTGGCCATACCCCCACGCTTTATTTTAATGAAACCATTCCTATGCAGGGCGCCAATGTCTGGAATATAGATACCGGCGCAGCTTTTACGGGTAAGCTGACCATTATGGATATCGATACAAAGCAATTCTGGCAAAGCGAACCGGTAAAAAATCTCTACCCCGGAGAGGCAGGAAGGAATAAAGATTAAATTATAGAGGATAGATAGAATAAAATGGAGCTAATGCATAGCCCCTTTTTATTCCCTGCTATTTTATTTCTTCTATCCATTTTTGTACAAATGCTCTTGCTGGTTCAACTACTTCCTTACCTGCCCGGAAAGCCAGTTTCCAGCGGTTACCCATATGCTCGTAAGCCTGGTTGGCAAAATATTTTTTACCATTTTTTTCAATCAGCTGTGCGCCAAAATCAATATTGCCGGTTTCTTCCAGGAACTGCAGCAGCCGTGTTTTTATGAACAACTGATGGTTAGTGGGGTACTTCAGTTCCCATTCTGCCAGCCGCTGTTTGTTGGAAGCCTGCAGCGATTTCATCATTTCTGGATAGTTCTTTTTATAGTTGGCTATCATTTTGTTATTGGGATCTTCCACATCCTTCAATTGCTGTTTTATTGTTACTATGATAGGCTCGAAGATATTCTTCATTGACGCATCCGACTTTTTCATACTGGCTTCTGTTTCGGCGAGGCTTTTTTTATACTGCTCAATCATGCCGGTGCGCATTTCATCGGGCGTCTGAACGTTTTGCGATTGAGGCCTGTTGTTTTCACGCAGCTGCCGGTATTCTCTTTGAAAAGCCTCGCTGCTGCTGTATTGTTTTGTGTACGCCAGCAGGCTGCTGGCTACCGCTGCCCTGTTACCGAGGGCAATATTTTTAGCATTTTTAAGGCCATACTGGTCAAGATAACCACCCAGCAGGCTGCTGGTTATTTTTTCATCAGCACTGGCTTTGGAAATACCCAGCTGTTGCAGAAAATCTTCGGCCATTTTTTTTGAAGTGAAGGAGAAAAGCGCCAGGCTGGCTGCAATCAGTGTAAGCCCGATACTGCCTATGCGGAGGCGGTTGATAAATGATAACTGTTTCATGATAAAAGTTTAAATGATTTTTATACTATTAAAGAACTTATGCCAGCAGGGCGCCTTCTGTCATGTCTTCCTGCACGGTACGCCATCGGTTGGGTACCAGCTCTTTTTCTGCAAGGCAAAGCATTTTTTCAAATACGGGTTCCGGGGCCTGGTTCTTTATCTTTTTTAACCACCCGCAGATTTCGTTGTTGCTCAATCCACGCATCATCCAGGTATTGTTTTTCAATGCTGTCTCCGGTGGCACGTGCGTAATAATTTGCTGTGTAACAGATTCCAGCTGCCCGTCTGTATAGTGCTGCCATAAGAAATTATTCAGGAGGCGTTCTTCTTTTGCCATGTGCTGTATATTGAATACCAGGAATTCTGAAAAAGCCAGGCGGATAGCACTGCCCATTTCCAATTTTTCGTCCGAGGAAACTGCATGGTGGAACATGTTGAGCAGGGCCCGCATACGGTTGGCCAGGGAATGATCCTGTAGATGCTCCTCTTCGAACAGGCTGGCCACGGTGGGTTCAAAATTCTCAATGGCGGGAATAATGAAATGGTCTTCTATGCCGGCATGTTCGTCAAACAAATCGAGCACTTCTGTAATTTGTTGCTGCAGCACAGCTGTTTCGTCTGCATTGGTAAAATCAGTTTGCTGTAAATGGCTGGAGGTCTGGTATAGCATTTGCCGCAGGCCTTTGTGTACCAGGTAAAAGATGTTATAACGTTGCATACAATAAATTTTAAAGATGAATATTTGTTTAATAGTAAATGTCATATTAACGCGGTGCTGCAGCAAACACGGGCTGAGTGAAGTGCAGCTTTGCCTGTATCAACTGCCATAAGCGTAAGAGGATTTTTGTAGTATCCAGTTGCTGCTGGCTTTCCTGATTATAGTGGTTTTCAGCAGGCGGGCAATATGGCCGGCGCAAAGAACGCTGGAATCATAATATTGAAAATCTGCAGCCAGCGCCGCTACATTTTCTTTATACAGCGGATTGCTAATTACCTCATCAACGGCCTGCCGGATTTGCTGGGGTATGGGTTTTTCTGTTTTCAGGTTAATGCCCAGTTTAAAATAGCCAACCCTGGCGCAGATCTCGTTCTTACCCTCGTGTACACCTGCTACCACCAGTGGTAAATTATTTTCAATGCCCAGCATTACGCCGCCATAACCACCGTTGGTAATGCAGGCATCTGCGTAGGGCATTACATCGTTAAAGGGAATGAAATCTTCTATGATGATATTTGATTGCGGATACCTCTTTCTCAACGCAGCTGTTTGAGAACCGCCAGTGGTGCAAACCACCAGGGTATTGCTGCTTTTGAAGGCTTCCAGCGTGGGCACAATTATTTTGTTGACGTCTTTTTCAACGGTGCCTTGTGTTACCAGCACTACTCTTCTGAAGCGGTTCAGCCGTTCATCAAACCATTGGATGGCGTAATCGTCAGATTGATAAGGCAGCAAAGGGCCAATAAAATGCACATGCCCCGGCATATCACTTCTTTTGTATTCAAAACCGGGTGCACCACTTTGCAGAAATACATCCGCCTTTTCTACCATAATATCAAAGGCGTTTTCTTTATAATGGGGAATATGGTATTCTTCCAGCAGCCGCTTCATTGCTTTGTTTGCCTCTTTGAAGATTACCTTGTTGGCAAATGCACGCAGCAGTGCCTGTTTTATTTTTCCGGCAATAGTGTAAGAAGGTTCCATGCCAAGGCCGTTTGGCGCCAGGTCTTTTGATGAACTGATAAGTGGTAAAACCCCGATGGCCACCACCGGTATACGCATGGCCACTTTTACAAATGGAATAGCTGTAAAAGCGCAATCGGCCACCATAATATCAAATGGAAATTCCCGGTAAATATCCAGGATATCTGCATAGTATTCTGGTGTGCGGAGTATAAAAGCATGCAGCAGGTCAAATTTCAGCTTTCCCAGCTGCGTTTTCTTTTTTGTGCGTCCCGGGAACACCGTATCAAAATCACCATTGCTTATATCCACCGCTTTTTTAAATGGATAATGAGGTATCTGCAATTTTTGCAGTTTATCAGCATAGCTTTTGGAGGTATACCACCGCACATCGTAGCCCTGTTTGGCCAGGTAAACTGCCAGGCCGGTGAGCGGGTTAAAATGTCCGTCGGCAGGGAAATTAGCAAACAGTATGCGTTTACCTTTTGTGTGATTAAGTACTGTACTCATATAGTAAGGTTTAATTGTTGGTACAAACCTATTACTGTTTTTATGCGCTGGTAGTACCCTTGTGTATGAATTGCCGCTTTTGCTGCATTGGCTGTAGGGGTGCAGGTGCAGGTTTGCCAGGGATAACAAACAATGAACCGGTAAAAGCGCTGTATGAATTGTTGTTTTTGATGTATCAGCGGGCCGGTTTTAAGGCAAGTGTTTGGTACATTTGGAAATCTGAAAAAACATTTTTTGCACCAGATACGCCTTATAATATTACTGCTGCTAACCGCATTTTCCCTGCAGGCTCAACCCCCCAGGCAATACACGTTTAGTCATTACAGCACCGCCACGGGCATGCTGTCTAACCAGGTAAATACGGTGGTGCAGGATGAAGCCGGCTATATATGGGCCGGCACTACCGATGGTTTGGTGCGGTTTGATGGTTGGCGGTATAAGAATTTTCAACACAGACCCGGCGATTCAACCACTATCCCTGCGAATGCTATTTCTCAATTACTGATAGACAATAGAAAAAATTTGTGGGTGCTTGCCAATAATGGCCGTGTGGGTATATTCAGCACCAGCAAATTCAGGTTTCGTGAAGTAACCATAAAGGTGAAGAATGCTTCAGTACTTCCTACTTCTATTAAAAAATTGCTGAAAGATGATGCAGGTAATATTTTTCTTTTGATCAGCGGACATGAAATATTAACCTGGAATGAAAAAACCAATGAGCTGTCGGAAGCAAATAACTTTTTTCCTATTAAAGAAGGCTGGGGTTTTACGGCTTTTGCACAGCAGCCCGGGACACAAAAATACTGGATGGCTTTGCAGAGTGGCGGACTGGCCATCTACAACAGGGAAACGGGCCAGTTCAGTTACAAGGGTAATAATATTGAGCATGAGTCCGCCATAGAGCGGTATAGCGATATCGCATTTTCCTGCAATTTCTTATTTGACAGCAGGGGAAGATTTTGGTTTAGTGGCTGGGGCACCGGCTTTCCGTACGTGTATTGTTATGATGTGCGCAGTCAGCAACCTGTTTTTGAAAAATACGAGTTCATCTCCATTTTCAAATCATACAATGAAGTAAATGGTTTTTTTGAGCAGAAAGATGGCACCATCTGGATAATGGGGTTGAAAGTATTTGGCCGTTATCTTGAAGCAGAAAAGAAGTTTGAACTGGTATTGCCGGGGTACCAGAACGAAAGAAGCATTGATTACCGGCAAATCACTGCACTATGCGAAGACAAGGAAAGCAATATTTGGGTAGGCACCGGCAACAACGGCTTGTTCCGTTTTAATCCTTCACAGGAATATTTTACCAATATACGGCATACCAGCAGAAGTACCGGCACATTGGGTGATGGCAACCCGCTTTCTTACCTGCAGGAAAAGGATGGCAGCCTGCTGGTGGGCACCTGGGGCGACGGAATCTACCGCTACGATAAAAACTTCAATAATATTCCGCTGGGTATTAAAGGCATACCAGATAAAAATTTTGTGTCGGTATGGGATATATTTCCTTCCAGGGACGGTAATATTGCCTGGTTCTCCTGCCAGCCAGGTATCTATAAATATAACCGGCAACAGCATACAGCTGTATTCATCAATCCCCCGGAACTCACCAACCGCACCGTGCGCCAGATTGCGGAAGATAGAAAAGGAAACCTGTGGCTGGGCATGCAGACGATAGGGCTGTTTAAATGGGATGCTGTAAAGGGGAAAAACAAATTTGATGAAGGGATATCGAAATTTGATGCCATCTCCAATGTAACTATCAACAGTATCACCATTGATTCAAAAGGGTATGTATGGGTAGCTACTTCAATAGACGGGCTGTATGTGATAGATCCTGAAAATGATACTGTTTTAATGCATTTTCACGATAAAGCAAAGAAGGAACAGCGTCTGATAGAGGAGGGGGTAGCTGCAGTGCTGGAATACAACGACAGCCTGATGGTGATTACTACGCCTACCCGGGTGCTTATTTATAACCGTAACAGCAGACGCACCCGGATATTGGGCAGTGGAGAAACCATGTCGGGTTTTATTGCCAGTCTGCAGCGGGACAGCATCGGTAACCTGTGGATTAGTACTACAGCTGCCCTGTACCGCGCCAATATTAAGACCAGGGTATTTGTGCGCTTTAACCGGGACGATGGTATCACCAATGATTTTTTTGTACTGTCCTCTTCGTATAAACTGTCCGACGGAAGGTTATTGTTTGGATCTTCGGGACAATTTATTGTTTTTAATCCTTCGGTGGTTACTATCAGTACCGCACGCCCCAATATCACTATTACAGAGCTCAGGGTTATGAACAGGTCTTTGCCGGTAGATTCGCTGCTGCAATTGCGGCAGATAGAACTGGGGTACGATGAAAATTCTTTGTCTGTTGATTTCTCCACCCTGTCCTACATGAGTGCCCACATGATTCAGTACACGCTGGACCCTATAGACAAAGACTGGATAATTGCAGATAAAAATAACCAGGCCATTTATTCTTATTTGCCGCCCGGCAGGTATGTATTGAGGTTCAAAACCATAGATTCAGAAGGTCATACAGAAATAAGTCCTTTGACACTTGTAATAAGAATTGACCCGCCTTTCTGGAAATCCTGGTGGTTTTACAGTTTACTGGCATTACTGGCCGGTGGTTTGTTCTTCTGGTTAGACAAAGCAAGAATGCTACGAAAGGAAACCATGCAGAAGATGCGGAGCAATATTGCCGGCAACCTGCACGAAGAAGTAAATACTGCGCTGAATAATATCAATATACTGAGTGAAATGGCAAAGCTGAAGGCGGAGACAGAACCACAGAAATCAAAAGAATTTATTGAACAGATACACAGCCGCAGCCACAATATGATTATTGCCATGGATGATATGCTCTGGAGTATATCACCTGATAACGACAGCATGGAGAAAACGGTGGCGCGGATGCAGGAATTTATTGATGCGCAGAATAACCGCATGGACGCCAATATAAGTATGCTGGTAGAGGGTAAAGTAAAATTGTTGAAGCTGGATATGCAGCTGCGCCATGAACTGTTTATCCTTTTCAAGGAAAGTATCCGCATACTGGTAAATGCCTCGGTCGTAGATTGCAAAATTCACGTGGCCATGGAAAAATCGCATTTGCTGTACAGTATCTATTTTAACAATGCCGCTTGCGACAAACCGCAACTTTCTGCTATGCTGGAGAAACTGGAAGGCAATAACTATGCAGCGCCATTAAAAGCCAGGGTTGAACTGCAAAGTCATGGCAATAATTGTACGCTGTTAATTAAAATGCCGGTAGCGTAACGCACTGATTACTGTGTGGTAAGTGATACAGGTTGAACTGGTACGTTTGGGGCAACAACCGCTATTTTTTCATTTTGATGGGTGCCCGGTCTGACCTGCAGGGCCGGCCGGGCTGTACTTTTATTTACCCAGCCATTTCTTGAACTCCGTTACCTTCTCGCGGCTTACAAGGGCTTCTTTGTCTACTGCCGGTTTTATACCCAGGATCAAGCGGTTGCCGAAATAGTCATCAATTTTATCTACGCTGTTAATAGAAACATAGAACGAACGGCTGATGCGGAAATACTTTTCCGGGTCCAGCATGTCTTCCAGCTCATCCATGGTATAGTCTACTACAAACTTGCGGTTATCGGTGGTTTTAAAAAAGTTCAGCCGGCCATCGCTGTAGAAATAGGCAATATCATCTACTTCTATGCTTACCAATTTCTGTGCATGTTTTACCAGGAACCGTTTACGGTATTCCTTATGCTGCAATTTCTGCTGCAGTTCTTTTACCAGGCTATCTATATTGATATCTGCTTTGGTATCGCTCCGCAGTTTAGTAAACTTATTCAGGGCCGCCTGCAGTTCTTCTTTCTGGACCGGTTTCAGCAGGTAATCAACACTGTTTACTTTAAACGCTTTCAGTGCATACTCGTCGTAGGAGGTTGTGAATATGACGGGGCTTTTTACTTCGGTTAAATTGAATATTTCGAAGCTCTGTCCATCGGCCAGTTCAATATCCATCAGTATCAGGTCGGGCGCAGGGTTTTGCTGCAGCCATTCCACGCTGCTTTTAATACTGTCTGTAGTACCAACAATCTCTGCATTGGCTGCGGTGCTGGCAAGGGTTTTCTGGAGTTTTTTTACTGCCAGTTCTTCGTCTTCTATGATAAGTATTTTCATGTTATTGTTATTTGGTGATTGTTTTATTTTCTGAAAGTAAATTGTCTCTCCGGCTGCTGCTGTTGTTCCAGATAAGCGGCAGTACTACGGTAAAATTCTTATCGTCTTCTATTACCTGGAAACCGGGTTGCTTCAGCAAATCATACTTTGCTTTGATGTTCTG
>JANPGT010000704.1:0-7170 GCA_031424135.1 Chitinophagaceae bacterium | reverse complement strand
CAGGAATTTAGTGCCTTTTAAAAAAAGCTGTATAATGATAAGACTTCCCGTTCCCGCATTTTGCCTTTTGCTTTGTATGACGGCCGCTGCACAACCCGGCCGCTGGCAGCAGCATGTTAAATATACCATGGCGGTAAATGTTAATGTAACTACCAACCGGTTCGCAGGTACACAAAAATTGGTGTATACAAATAATTCTCCTGACACCCTCTCAAAAGTTTTTTACCACCTTTATTGGAATGCATTTCAGCCCAACAGTATGATGGACCACCGCAGCCGTGTGCTGGGGTCACAGGAAATAAATGGCAAGGCGGATTGGGACGGCAGGGTGCGTGACCGTATTCAGCACCTGCAACCCGATGAAATTGGTTACCAGAAAGTAAAGTGGATTAGGATGAACGGGGTTCCACAAACTATGAAGATGCACGAAACCATCCTGGAAGTAGTGCTCAGCAATCCTATCCTTCCAAAGACTTCTGTAAGCTTTGACATGGAATTTGAAGCGCAGACACCCCTGCAGGTAAGAAGAAGCGGCCGCGACAATGCGGAGGGCGTACGCTACAGCATGAGCCAGTGGTATCCCAAATTATGTGAGTATGATTATGAGGGCTGGCATCCTACACCTTATGTAGCAAGGGAGTTTTACGGCGTTTGGGGAGACTATGACGTAAGCATCAGCATAGATAAAAAATACCTGCTGGCAGCTACCGGCTACCTGCAGAATGCAACGCAGATTGGCTATGGCTACGAAGCGCCGGGTACCAAAGTAGTGCAACCGGCCGGCAATACCCTCACCTGGCATTTTGCAGCACCCAATGTGCATGATTTTGTATGGGCAGCAGATCCTGAATACAAACATATCAGCAAAACGGTGCGCGATGGTATGGTGCTGCATGCATTCTATAAGATTTCACCTGCGGCATTGAAAAAACAGTTTGACGGTTTTTCGGCCAGGCAAAAGCAGCAGTATAATAACAATGCAGATAATTTTGTAGACAACTATAAAGAAGAATGGGAAACGGTGCTGGACAATGCCGCCAAAGTATTGCCTTTTATGGATGCGCATTTTGGCAGGTATCCGTACAGGCAGTATTCATTTATACAGGGGGGCGATGGCGGCATGGAGTACCCTATGGCAACATTGCTGAAAGGCGCAGGCACAGGCGTGGTATTTCATGAATGGATGCACAGCTGGTACCAGATGATGCTGGGCACCAATGAAAGTGAATATGCATGGATGGACGAAGGTTTTACATCTTATGCAGAAGACCTGGTGACGCGTTTCTTTTATGGCAAGTCTACCCTGGAAAATTACAAGGATGCCCTGCAGCGTAACCCGGGCGACAAAAAATTGCAGGATGCTGTTGCCAGTATTCCGGAGGATAACGGAGATTCTTATTCGGCTTATTTTGCTTTGGCAAAAAGCGGGCTGGAAGAACCATTGACAACCCATGCAGATCATTTTAACAGTAATTATGCCTATAGTACAGCAGCTTATGCAAAAGGGGCTGTATTTATGGAGCAGCTGGGCTATATTACCGGCGATGCCACAAGAGATAAGATACTGCTGAATTACTACAGCCTGTGGCGCTTTAAACACCCCAACGTAAATGATCTTATACAGGTGGCAGAAAAAACAAGTGGTTTGAAACTTGACTGGTACCGGGAATATTTTGTGAACACTACCAAAACCGTTGACTACGCCATAGACAGTTTATGGGAAGAAGGGGGGACTACTAAGATACGCCTGGCAAACAAGGGGAAGATGCCCATGCCGGTAGATGTGCAGCTTACTTTCAAAGATGGCAGCAAAGAGCTGCATTATGTACCCATGAACCTGATGTTTGGTGGCAAGCCTGCAGAAGACAGCAGCGTGCCCAGGAAGGTGTACGATGAATGGAACTGGACAAACCCCGTCTACATTATTGAAACTACGCGTAAACTGGCTGATATGGTGGTAGCAGAAATAGATGCCAGCCACCGGATGACGGATATTAACAGGAAAGATAACCGCCTTGAAATTAAATGGTAAAACGAAATTGATACAGTGATACAAAAAAGCAGCCGCTTCAAAACTGAAGCGGCTGCTTAATAATGCAAAAGAATTCATTTGTAAGCCTGAGCAAGAAAATTACTATTTGTAAAAGCCTGGAAATGACAAAGGTAAGGTTATAATGGTTTTACGGTATTTGTTGCTAAGCATCCCTTTAAGACATTATAAAATTATATGTTGGGTGGTTATGCTGCAATACCACTTTAGTAGTATTTATCTGCAAGAATGTTGCGAAATAATCGGTAAAAGGTTAAACAAAATACTGACTTGCGCAATGGGGTTTCTGTCTAGCGTCCGAAGTATTTGTTCACCGCTTCCACCCGGTTGTTTACATGCAGCTTTTCGTATATATGGTAAACGTGTTTACGCACTGTTTCCGGGCTGATAAAAAGGTTATTGGCTATTTCCTTGTACAACAGTCCTTTTGATAAATGCTCCAGGATTTCTTTTTCCCTGCCAGAGAGAATATTGATGGATTTTTCTTCCTGCACCGGGCCTTCGGAAACTGCTTTTCCACGGAAGGCAGCTACTACTTTGCGGGCAATCTGGCTGCTCATAGGCGCACCACCTTCACTTAGTTCTTTTATGGCTTCCAGCAATTTTCCCGGGGCTGTTTTCTTGAGAATATATCCATTGGCGCCGGCGCTGAGGGCCTCAAAGATCTTTTCATCTTCTTCATACACCGTACACATCATATACAGAATATCCGGATGCATGGGTTTTAACTGGCGCACACACTCAATACCACTCATCCCCCCCAGGTTAATGTCCATTAGAACCACCTGTGGACTAAGGGCCGGTATTTTTTCTATTGCTTCTTCTGCACTGGGAAAACTGCCCAGCAAACGGTAGCCTTCAGACATGATAATAATCTGCTCAAGCGCAGACCGGATATCTTTATTGTCATCAACTATACAAACTGTTATTGTCATTGTGCAAATGTCAGAATAATTAAGCTGGTGGGCAATACCACAAAGTGGTAATTATTAGAATTGTCTGCTATACAGAAACATGTATAAGGTATTTCTCTTTGAAAAAACTTTCCTTGAACAAATCATGTATTTCTATTGAACGCGGCCTGCAGGTGCTTTCTGCAATTTCCTGTGCAAGATCTCCACCTTTCAGGCACACTAAACCATTGATGGTATTACCGTTGGCGGTATTCCTTTTTTTGAGCAGGGGTTTAGACCATCTCCATAAATCGCCCAGTGGTGCTACAGCCCTCGATACTACAGCATCAAATTTCCTGTTTTTAATATCTTCTGCCCTGGTATGCTGGGTAGTTATATTTTTCAATTGCAGGGCTTCTGCTACGGCATCCACTACCTTTAATTTTTTGCCGATACTGTCTGCCAGGTGAAATTGTACCTCCGGAAAGAAAATAGCCAGTGGTATACCAGGAAATCCTCCTCCTGTTCCAAGGTCAAGCACCTCAATACCCGGTGCGCAGTTAAATACTGCTGCAATGCTGAGTGAATGCAGCACATGTTTCTCGTACAGGCTTTCAATGTCTTTGCGTGAAATAACATTGATCTTGCTGTTCCAGTCTTCATACAAAGCAGCAAGATCCGCAAATTGCTGCAGCTGTACAGGCGAAAAATCGCCAAAATATTTTAATATCAGTTCCAGTTTTTCCGGGGCTTTTTCCATAGTGCAGGTGCAAAGATGAGGTAATACACAAACATCCAGATATCAAATAACCACCACCAGGGCCACAGGTCTTTTTCATCTAATTTCTCCATGCTTTTATAAAATATCCAGCCCTGTGTAATAAAGCGCAGTAAGAAAATGCCAATAGCAAAGCGCCAGTCAAAGAACAGCAGGCTGGCAATAAACAACGGGTAAAAAAGAAAATGGGTGAGGGCATACAGTCCCAGTAAAAAGCGGTGTTTTGCCTTATAATATTTACCCGTGGTATAGTGCCTTGTTTTCTGGCGTATCCAGTCATTCCAGGTTTTTTTTGGCTCCGACAATGTAATGGCTTCCGGGTCTATTACTACCGCTGTATTGGTTTTGGTGGCTACCATGTTGATGAACAGATCGTCATCGCCGCCGGTCACGTGGTTGAGCGATGAGAATCCCTTGTTCTGGAAAAATAATTTTTTGGTGTAGGAGAGATTTCTTCCCACGCCCATATACGGTATTCCGGAAAGTGCATAAGACAAATACTGCAGGGCGGTATGAAAAGTTTCAAACCTGATGAGTTTATTGAGGAGGCCGGGCTTTTTATTATAGGCGCCATAGCCCATCACTATTTCAATACCGTCAGTATAGGCATCCTGCATTTTCTGCATCCAGAATTCTGTGGCGGGCATGCAATCGGCATCGGTGAGCAATACCACTTCATGTTTTGCTTCTTTGATGCCAATAGACAATGGATATTTTTTGCCCGGAATCAGCTTCGCTTCGTATTCAAGATTTACTACATTCAGGTGTTTGAACGTTTTTTTTAATCCTTCCAGCAGGTATTTGGTTTCATCTTCGCTGTTATCGTTCACTACAATTACTTCGTGTGTGCTGGGGTAGGTTTGCACCAACACCCCCGGCAGGTTAAATGCAAGGTTGCCGGCTTCATCCCTGGCGCAGATGATAACGCTCACCGGGTGCTGCTGCGATTGTGTTCTTTCTTTTTTTGTATAGAATGCTACCTGCCGGAAAATCAGGCAGTAGTACAAGATTTGTACAAGGGTTACTACGGCAAAAATATAAAACAGGATTTCCCACACATGCAGCGTCAGTTGCTCCAATAAATTCATTTAATCAATGGTTTAGGGCCATGCAAATCGCATGCGAAAATAGGAATTGATCGTTGATTTTGGATTTTAGATTTTTCAGGAATTACTGATGGTGGTCCCGCATCAGGTGCGGGATAGGCATCAGGAGATTTCCCTTAGCCTGTTGTTTAAGTGTAAGGCGAAAGTATGCAGCAGGTACAATAGACCAACAATCACAACACGTCTTATCTGAAGCGGCGTTGGTTATGGCTGTCAAAGAGTTGTATTTGGCAGCATCTTTTGTATGGAGGCGGAAGGGCAGTAAAGCTATGCTGTAAAAGGGAGTGACACAACGATGTCCGGATGGGTTATACAGCCTGTTTCATACATTTTTTGGCTGTTTTTATTACTTCAACCTGTTGATGGAATGGCTTTGGTTGCCTCATTGTTCGCGCAGGATTCGGCACAAGAAATCGCGAAATCCATAAATCACACAATCGGCAATTCATTTATCTTGCGCTCTTTATGGCAGCATTACAATTTCAATTACAGGCAAACGATGCACAGTCTTCTGCAAGAGCGGGTAAAATTAACACAGACCATGGCGAAATACTGACGCCGATATTTATGCCGGTGGGAACCGTGGGTAGCGTAAAAGCAGTTTCGCAGCAGCAGTTAAAGGAGGATGTAAACGCACAGATCATCCTGGGCAATACCTATCATTTGTACCTTCGCCCCGGCCTGGAAGTGCTGGAAGCAGCCGGTGGATTACACCAGTTCAACGGCTGGCACCAGCCTATTCTTACAGACAGTGGCGGCTACCAGGTTTTCTCGCTGGCGGCCAACCGGAAGATTACACAGGAAGGCGTTGTTTTTCAGAGTCATATAGATGGCAGCAAGCATTTGTTTACGCCGGAGAATGTTATGGACATACAGCGTACCATTGGGGGTGATATTATTATGGCTTTTGACGAATGCCCACCATACCCCAGTGACTATAAATACGCAAAAAAAAGTATGGAGCTAACGCATCACTGGTTAGACAGGTGCATGGAAAGATTTGCTGCCACACCTGATAAATACGGGTATACCCAGAATTTATTTCCGATTGTGCAGGGCAGTACCTATCCTGATCTGCGGAAGGAATCTGCGGCATACATTGCTTCCAGACAGGCTACCGGGAATGCCATTGGTGGCTTAAGCGTAGGAGAGCCGGAAGAGATGATGTATGAATATTGTTCCATGTGCTGCGAAATATTACCCACCGATAAACCCCGCTACCTGATGGGCGTGGGCACTCCCTGGAATATTCTGGAGAGTATTGCATTGGGAGTAGATATGTTTGACTGTGTAATGCCCACCCGAAATGGGCGCAATGCCATGTTGTTTACCAGTAAGGGCGTTATAAACATAGATAATAAAAAATGGGAGAAAGATTTCTCCGTACTGGATGAGGGCATCCCCTGCGATCTCAGCAATTACTACAGCAAGGCCTACCTGCGGCACCTGATTAAGGCTAAGGAAATACTGGGACTTACCATTGCAAGCATACACAACCTGGCATTTTATTTATGGCTGGTAGGCGAAGCCAGGAACCATATTTTGAAAGGCGATTTTGTAAGCTGGAAAAATGACCTTATTCCAGTGCTGAAACAGAGATTATAAAAGGAATTTTTGCGGGATGCTCAGTTAGCTTTCTTATTAACATACACAAGTACTATTGCAAATATTACCACGCCCGTATAAAAGCTGAACTCCGTCCAGTCATACTCAGTAAACAAGCCATTGAACTTACTGTAGTTGGAGTTATTGTCGGGCATGAAATACGTATTCGTAAATTTTACAAATGGCCAGAATCTATCTGTTTTTGGGTCGCCGGAATTATTAAAAAATGGAATCCCCCTGTAAGAGAGCACTAATGCGCACAAATGGAGCAGGCACCAGGCAATTAACCAACGGTAACGTTTTACGCCCGCAGCAAATGCTGTGGAAATAATGGAGCTGTTGTTTGCATCCTGGAAAGTACTGGACTCATTTTTTTTCATCAGCATAATTTTGTCCGGCATTGGCGGATTTTGCCGCCGGAAACTGGTTTTTGGTGTTGATAAAAGGCAGCCGGATTAAACAATATTTAATCTCTGCCGGCCGCCTGCAGTGGCCGTTTTTTCCCCTGCGGTTGTTCAGTATGCCAGACTATGCAGGAAAATGCCGGTAAAAGCCAAATATACCAGAAATTCATTGTCTGCGCAATGCCCGAAACAGGGTAGAGGGAAGCATCAGTATAACTTATCCGCAACAAATTTTCCCCTATTTTTGAGCGTTTACAGCACTTGCTGATACTGATAAGACGCAATGAAAATTCTTGACCGCTACATAATAAAGAGCTTTTTTGTAACTTTTATT
>JANPGT010000703.1:0-3861 GCA_031424135.1 Chitinophagaceae bacterium | reverse complement strand
GTAATTTTTTTATACAACGGATAACTAATACTTTTTTATCTTTATATTATACTATTTACCGGGCATTTTCTACTGCATTTGGTCCAATTCCTGCATTTTTACCGGTTAAAGAGGATACGAGTAATGAAATACTAAAATATTGTACTATTTTTACTGGTAGTCATGCAAAAAATGCGGTTAATGCCATTTTTTAACACCCGATTGTAATAACCATATGCTTAAGAACACCCTCAAGGAAATCACCCCCTTAACACAGGCAGATTGCTTTACACTTTTCTCGCGCCTCAAAAAAGACTTCGACTTCCCGTTACACTACCACGAAGAATTTGAGCTGAACTTCATCAGCAATGCCAAAGGCGCCAAACGCGTGGTAGGCGATCACATGGAAGAAATCAACGACCTGGAACTGGTGCTGGTGGGCTCCAATCTTGTACACGCCTGGTTTACCCATAAATGCAAAAGCAAAGAAATTCACGAGGTAACCATACAGTTTCACAAAGATCTGTTCGACGAAAAACTGCTCAGGCGTAACCAGCTCAGTTTTATACGTGCGATGTTCGATAAATCCAGCCGCGGCATTTCCTTCTCCAGGGAAACCATTCAGCAACTGGCGCCACGCATTCTCAGCCTGAACAAAAAACATGGCTTCGATTCCGTACTTGAATTGATTTCCATTCTGCACGATCTCTCTACTTCAAGAAATATGCGCATGCTTTCTGACACCTCTTTCAGCAATGCTGAACATTCTTTTTACAACAGCAGGCGGGTAGAAAAAACCATGGAGCACCTTAACCATAACTTCCACAAATCCATTAAACTCAGCGAAGTGGCCAAACTTTCCAATATGACGGAAGCCGCTTTCAGCCGATTTTTTAAAACAAAAACCGGCATGACCTTTATTGACTGCCTGAACGAAATCAGGCTGGGCAATGCCTCCCGCATGCTGATTGACACCTCTCAATCCGTTGCCGAAATTGCCTACCATTGCGGCTTTAACAATATCTCCAACTTCAACCGCATTTTTAAAAAGAAGAAGAGCACCACACCAAAAGATTTCCGGGAAAGTTATTCGGGTACCGGCACAAGGATATTTATTTAACACCTCATCCCTGGCCCCGTCCGAACGGACAACCGGGCTTGGCCTCTCCGCAATTTTCCTTAACCATCACCATCTTAGATTTTCTGTTTAATTTATTAACCTGCAAACAGCATCTGCGATTGCAGCACCTGACATAAACACATCCTGCCAACTGTTGTAGCCAATATAATGAATGCCACTGTTGTGCTGCAACAGTGGCATTGGGGTATTCACAGGCTTACTTATTTATCTCAGTCCAACATGATCAATATAAACGGTGCCGGCCCAGCCGGCTGACTGCAACACTATTTCATTCAGGTTGGCAGGGCTTCCAATGGCGCTTATCGTCAGACTGATCGTCTTCCATTCGCCTTCATTAATGGTAAATGTAGCGGGGCCGCCCCAATTACCGTTTACCACCACATTCATTGTTTTGCCGCCGGTACCTGCTGTACCAAAAACAGACAATTCCAGCGTGGTATAGGCGGCAGTAGCCGGTCCCCCATCATTATGAAAAGTGATGCCTTCATAACCGCCCGAACCATAAATGGCTTTGATAGCGGTTGTACCCTGCCGTACGATGGCAGTGCTGCTAAAATCGCGGCCTGCCCATGACCAATCCTGGAATCCATTTTGCAAAGCATCTGTGTAAATAGCAAAGGGGAAATCTGCCAATGGCGGAAGACCACCGATATAGTCCAGTACATCAGATTCTACTGTATTGGTTGAATTGGCTACGGCCAGTGTTAATTTTCCTTTTAATGCACCTGCGGGAACTTTCACCACCAGTTGCGTGGCCGACTGCGATTCAAACGTCTTAACAGGTTGCGCTTCTCCAATAAATGATATGCCGCTTACCAGGTTCAGATTGGTGCCATTGATAGTAAGATTAGCGCCATGATCTACCGGGTTGGGTGATAAAGAGCTAATGCCGGGCAAGACTATATCCAGGTCTGTACCAGAAATCACCTTCACCGTGGAATTGGCTACCAGTGTTAACTTTCCTTTTTTAGCGCCCGCAGGAACCTTCACAATGATCTGTGTTGCGGATCTGCTTACAAAAACAGAAACCGGATCTGTAACGCCCGTAAACAACAATTCTTTTACCAGATCAAGATTGGTACCTGTAATGGTAAGATTAGCGCTGTTCAAAACAGCATTGGGTGCCATGCTTGTAATGGCGGGCAGTGTTACATTTAAAACACTGTCTGTTTCAATGGTCAGTGGTTTTGAACCTGCAAAAGAAATAAACAGGGTACCTGTCTGCGCATTGGCGGGTACTTTTACCACCAGCTCATTAATAGTTCTGCTTACAAAGCTGGTCTCAGCAATATCTTTCGCAAACTTCACCTCTTTGATCCAGTTCAGGTAATCACCTTTAATGGTAATGTTTTCACCCGGCCGGGCCTGCTTTGTCATTGAGGTAATTTTAATACTTACCGTAAAGTTTATTTTTGTTTTGGAAACAATATCACCTTCCGGCGTTTTCAGCATTACCAATCCTTCCTGGGTGGCTGCTGGAATCAGGAAGCTGATACGCTCTGCCGTATGGGTTAAAAAAGCCGTTGAAGGAACATTAGCGCCGGTAAGCTGTACGGCCGTTACCCTGTCGAGGTGCTGCCCTATAAAAACAATGGTATCCCCATGTTTGGCACCGGAAGGTCCAAAGCTCAGCAGCACTACCTTGCCTGCATCTGCCGCATTATTATCTTTGCTGCAGGAAATGACCCAGCCGATTGATGCGGTCAGCAGCAGCAGGAGCATCCACCTGTTTGTATATTTTTTCTTTATCATTATTGATTTTTTAGGGTTTGTAAATAACCTGCTTACTTTTTAATCAGCTTCGGTACTATCCTGAAATTGTCGAAAGACATATCGCAATCCAGGTCACCGGGGCCATGAAACAGCAGTCTTGTCCAGTAACCGGCCGGGTTCACTGAAAGCGGTGCTCCGTAACTCTTGGCAACTTCTTCAAATGGAATAGTTACTGTTTGCCAAACGCCTTTTGTATCGTAAGGCGGCAGCCACTGGTAGGCATCGTTGTTTTCTTTTTGTAAACCCACGTTTATTTTCAGCACATTGTTGTTGTAAGGTTTCAGGGTATTCAGCTCAAACTTCAGGTTATAATCAGATGGTTTAAGGATGGCCTCGTCAGGAATGTTTTTACTGATAGCACCCATGGCATCCGCGGGTCCGCCCGCTACTTCCGTCCAGGCCCATGCGCCAATAGATTTTTTTACCCTGATGTAGTTGCCGCTGATGGCCGGTGGATCTCCGGCAGCGGTACTGGTCACTACATAAGACTGGTTCCACCAACCGGTGAAAGGATCGCTGCTGATAATAATATTACGGTTGTCCCTGAACCAGAAATCAGATTTGGTTTCACCGAAATTGGTTTTTACGGTTACCTGTCCGGGTAAGGCGCCGGCGGGTATCCGCACCTTGATTATTTTGTCTGTTACTGATGTGAGCTCTCCTTTTACACCGCCGGCAAAAGTTACCGTCATTGGTTCATAGAAGAAATCGCCGCGTATGGTGGCTTCACTTCCTGTAAGTACGTACTCGCAATCCATGGATTTTAAAACAGGTTCGCTTATCTGCACTTTAAAATCATACAGCAGTATTTTGCCATCTGAAAATATCAATTTCAGCTTATTGGAAATCACCTTGGGTATCTGGTTGGGAACGCTTACCAGTATGCTGGTACTGGTAATATAAGTAGGCGTCAGCACTGCTTTTTGATCGTTAAACCATATCTCCACCGTGTTCTGCAGGTTCTCTCC
>JANPGT010000702.1:0-2995 GCA_031424135.1 Chitinophagaceae bacterium | reverse complement strand
CCCAGTATTTCAAATCTTGTATGCACTTCGCTCTGCAAACCTGCCTCTATGGAACCTGCTATCACGGCTTCGTAATCTACATGCTTATTTTTCAAAGCAATCAGCGCATCCAGCACTTCAAGAATACCTTTCTCGCTCATTAAGTTACTAAGATAAAGGATTCGCAATTTATCGCCCTTCTTGGCAAGAGGCCTGCCGTACAAATCTGCTTCAACAAAATAATCGGCTGTAAATATTTTATCTGCCGGTAAAAGGTTATCGAAATTTTTTGAAAGTGATTTGGTAATCACAATACCGGCAGAAGCCTTTGATACCAGGAAGCGGTAGATACTTTTTTTAATGCCGGTCAGTTTTACATATTGCTTGCCCAGGTAATTTCCATGTACGTGAATGGTATACGGCTTGCCGGCAAGCAAACAAAGCAAAATAAAAGGTGCATATTTCAATACCCCATAGAAAGTTTGTCCGGGTGTAAAATAAACAACATCGCTGCGGAATATTCTGTACGCCTCAAAGTAATTTTTTATAAAAAGGAAGGCTTTTTTGAAAGAGAAGGTACTGCCCTGGTCTTTGGTAATAATATTTGTATTGGTATTAATGGCTTCGCAGGTAATATTCCGCGATTTAATATTTTTCAGGAGTACTTTATTGGCATTTGAACATCCGTCAATAGGCGGAGGGAATGGCCCGATGATTAAAATTTTCATTTCTTATAACTGTGTTTTAAAGCTGCTGTATGGCTCGTATTTTTTAAGTGCTGAATGCTGCAAAAGCAGGATTTTATGAACAGGCAATGACTACATCTATAGCCCGCGTATATAAATGATTAACCGGCAACGGACCTGTTCTGCAAACGCCCTATGCATGCGGAAAGACTATCCTGCCAGTCTGCAATGACGGCTTGATACACCTGCTGTATTTTTTCTTTACTCATCACAGAATAAGCGGGCCGTTTCGCCACCGTAGGAAACACAGCGCCGGAAACAGGGTGCACCACACATGAACTATTGCTGATCTTTTTAATGGCTTCTGCAAAATCATACCAGCTGATAATGCCGGCGTTACTGTAATGATAGACACCTGCCACCCATTTTGTACTGCCCGACCAACAACCACGGATAAGCGACAAAATAAACGCTGCCAAATCTACTGCACAGGTGGGTGACCCCAGCTGATCATTCACCACATTGATGCTGCTTTTTTCGCTCATCAGCCGCATCATGGTTTTTACAAAATTATTACCGAATTCTGAATACACCCACGAAGTGCGGATGACTATACTATCGCTGTTATTTTCAAAACAACGCCTTTCACCTTCCAGCTTGGTAGCCCCGTAAAAATTTACGGGCCGGGTGGCATCCTCCTCTTTATAAGGAACCGAGCCCATGCCATCAAACACATAGTCCGTTGAAATATGTATCAACTTTGTCTTAAATGATTTGCATACCGCCGCCAGCAAACCTGCTGCCACGCCATTTACTTTCATGGCTGTTTCGCGGTCTGTTTCTGCCTTATCAACTGCGGTGTACGCAGCGCAATTGATACAAAAAGCCGGCACGTTGTTTTCAAAATATTGCCGTACCAGCGCCGCATCGTCAACCGGCAGTGCTTCGCGCCCGGGAAAAAGAAAATGAAATTCAGGAAAATGCACAGACAATGCCCTGATGGCTGTTCCCAGCTGACCATTGGCCCCCGTAACAAGTATAGCTGGTGCTGGCATAGAACTGATTAATGTTCAAAAATGAAATTATGGCGGCAATCTGCCAACAAAGGATATTGAGTATCCTTTGCAGACAATACCATGCTTTCTGCCGGTATTTTCCAATCTATCTGTAAAGCAGGGTCGTTATAGGAAACGCCTCCCTCTGCTTCTTTGTTGTAAAAATTATCGCATTTATAAAATACCTCGGCGGTGTCGCTCAGTACTGAATAGCCATGCGCAAAACCCTGTGGCACCAGCAATTGCTTTTTGTTTTCGCCCGACAACTCTATTGAAAACACCTTTCCATAAGAAGGCGATCCCACACGCAAATCCACTGCCACATCCAGTATGGAGCCCTGCAGGGCCCTGATCAATTTTGTTTGTGAATGGGGCCTGTTCTGAAAATGCAACCCCCTTACCACCCCATACACAGAACGCGCCTGGTTATCCTGTACAAATGATATATCTATACCCTCCCTGGCAAAGCTGTACTGGTTATATGATTCATAGAAATAGCCCCTGTCGTCACCAAAAACAAGCGGTTCATATACCAATAAATCAGGAAAAGCTGTTTTTATAAATGGCATCTAAAGTTCTGTTGTTGATAAACTAATCATTAATCGCGCCTGTACGGCGCGCCTTCCTCCTGCTATTTTACATACTGTGCTGCATAGTAATGCTGGTAACTGCCGGAGGTTACATCGTTTATCCAGTCTTCGTTACTGAGGTACCAGTCTACTGTTTTTTCAAGTCCTTCTTCAAACTGCAGAGAAGGTGACCAGCCCAGTTCATTATTCAATTTGGTGGCGTCAATGGCATAACGGAGATCGTGCCCCGGCCTGTCTTTCACATATGTGATCAGCCGCGCACTGGTTCCGGCGGGTCTTCCCAATTTCCTGTCCATGATGGTACACAGCAGGTGCACAATATCAATATTCTTCCATTCATTGAAACCGCCCACATTGTAACTCTGTCCCGGTGTGCCTTTATGAAAAATAGTATCAATAGCCCTGGCATGATCTTCTACGTACAACCAGTCTCTCACATTTTCGCCTTTACCATACACCGGCAGTGGCTTATTGTTTTTAATATTATTAATCATCAGCGGTATCAGTTTCTCCGGAAAATGATGAGAACCGTAATTATTGGAACAATTACTCATGATTACCGGTATGCTATAAGTATCATGATATGCCATTACAAAATGATCCGAAGCGGCTTTTGAAGCAGAATAGGGCGAGTGCGGATCGTAGCGCGTTTCCTCTGTAAAAAAACCTGTTTCACCCAATGTAC
>JANPGT010000701.1:0-4314 GCA_031424135.1 Chitinophagaceae bacterium | reverse complement strand
CGTGAGTCGTGAGTCGTGAGTCGTGAGTCGTGAGTCGTGAGTCGTGAGTCGTGAGTCGTGAGTCGTGAGTCGTGAGTCGTGAGTCGTGAGTCGTGAGTCGTGATTAAATTTTTGAAATTCAAGTTATGAGTTTTAGCTGATTTTACGGATTTATGCAACCCTGAAGGCCCGCCCGAACGCCAGCCCGAAAGATTCATTCTGGCGGGGTACGGCCGGGGGCGTCATATGGTTAGTCTTGCGATGGGCGGGATAAAACCCCGGTATCAAATCGCGCTTGTTATGCTACCCCGGAGGAGGTTGAATATCTGAATGTAAAAATTGAGTCGTAACTGGCTTTCCACCACAGCAATCAACCAGCCAACTGCTAAATTAAATTTATCATATACTAAAGATTCTGCTGTCACGTTTTTGTTTAGTTTTGCCCAAATTTATATATCCAATGAAATATTGTTTAGATCAGGTGCGCTTCAGGTTAACGATGGCTGCAAGAAAATACAACCTGCTTTTAATAGGTGCTGTAGTGATGGGACTTAGTTCCTGTGGACAGGGACATTCAGAGAAAACTGCCGACAGTGCAGCAACCGATGTAAAAAAAGTGGATACAGTAGCCACCCCTGCTGCTGCCAGCACCCTGCTGGATACGGCTGCCTATGATAAGTTAATTACCGGTATGGTCAATGGAGACACATCCGGCAAATGGCCAGTGAAAGCAGCTTACCCGCTGGCAGGCGCTATATTGCCTTTCAACCGCGTAGTGGCCTTCTATGGCAACCTGTATTCCACTAAAATGGGTGTTTTGGGAGAGTATCCGAGACAAATCATGCTGGCGAAATTAAAAGAAGAAGTGAAGAAGTGGCAGGCAGCAGATACTACCGTAAAAGCGATACCTGCGCTGCACTATATTGCTACCACCGCACAGGGCAGTCCGGGTAGTGGTAATAAATACCGTTTACGCATGCCCTTTAAGCAGATTGATTCTGTAATCTCCATGGCAAAAGAAATTAACGCACTGGTATTTATAGATATACAGGTGGGGCACAGCACGGTGCAGGAAGAAGTGCCTTTGTTTGAACAGTATTTTAAGATGCCCAATGTTCATTTTGGCATTGACCCTGAGTTTTCTATGAAAGGCGGACAGAAGCCTGGTGCAGCCATTGGTACTTTTGATGCTGCCGATATTAATTTTGTCTCCAGCTACATGGCTAAAATTGTACGCGAAAATAACCTGCCCCCTAAAATGCTGGTGGTTCACCGCTTTACAAGGGCTATGGTAACCAACTACAAACAAATAAAACTACAGCCGGAAATACAGATGGTAATGGATATGGATGGATGGGGCGCACAGGCCCGCAAAATCAGCACTTATAAGTTGTTTGTTTACGGAGAACCGGTGCAGTTTACAGGCTTTAAACTTTTTTATAAGAATGATTTCAGGGAACCCAATAGCCGTATTATGACCCCTGAGGAAGTATTGAAATTAAAACCCCGGCCTATGTATGTGCAGTACCAGTAATTTTTCCGTGGGATAAATTATTAATACACCCTCTTTTCCAGAGGGTGTATTTTTTTGTCCAACCTGCTGCACACAAAGATAATCAGGGTGTTGCAGGTGCCTTTCCAGGCCTTCACCAGGTTAAGCGCAGCGCGTAGAAGTACTTAGATCTGCAGTAAAATCAGTACTAAAATTTCAAGCGTAAATACTAAGCAATCGATTACATCGTTTAAGCAGGAGGTAATCCAAATCATTTGAAAATCAGGCTATGAAATTTTTTCTATCGCTGCTGTTATTATCAGGCATGTGTACAGGCCATGCGCAGCTTAAAGAGTTCCAGGTAAAGGAGAATCATAAGACGAAGCAGATAGAGCAATTGCAGCAGTTGAAACAGGCTGTTTCCCGCAAGGCTGACTCACTGCAGGCGCAGCTGCCACAACTTGCCAGTTGCCTGGAAACTACCCGCAGAAAAATCGACCAGTTAAAAAAGAATAACAATATACCCAACAAACCTGAACAGGGTTCAAAAGAGCAATTTTCCACTATTGCATACGAACTTATCAGCGCCAGCAACCAGGCCGACAGCCTGCGCAGGCAATTTGATTTGCGTTTGAACATGCTGGATCAGACACTTACGCTTCAGAAAGACCTGGAAGATAAAATCAACGCTTTATTAAAAGAAAATAACCGGTAGGCAGCTGCTGCGCCAGGTCTCATTTACCCCAATAAAGGCAGAAATGTATGGAGTAAATGCTATAGACAGGAGGGCTTCGCAGTAATAAAAGCAGAAAGCACCAAACTTAGTCTTTTATACCTGCTTGCGCCTGTACATCTTACTAAACCCGATGCTTTCGATTGAGATTTCATTCTACCTTTTTACAGATTTCATTTCTTCTCAATTGCATACTGAAGATACGATCCTCTTATAGCGATTTCCAAATTATTCAGCGCACTGTTTTGCACCTGTTGTGCACCAGGTTATGCACATCCTGTTATTTCTTTAACCAACAAAACCTGTCTTCGCTTCGCGATGCGCAGGGAGCGTTTACTGATTAACCCATTGCTATTTTTTGTTACTGTATCACCAGCCTGTTGCCGGTGCTGCTTTGCCCGTTTGTAAATACCAGCTGGTAAATGCCGGCGGGCAGGGCAGGCAAGTCAATCCTTGTTTGAAAACTGGCCGCTGCTACTTTTTGCTGTACCAGTGCAATGCCCTGCAGGTTGATGATCTGTAAATGTTCTGCATTGCCTGCAAAGCAGAATTGACTGGTGGTCATGCACAAAAGAAGCGCAGCCTGCAGCTGCGCTTCTTATAGTACTGTATAAATAATTACTTGAAAATTTTGCCAAAGAAAGTCTTCATTTCAGCCCAGGAAGCAGTGTCTGCCGCCGCGTTGTAAGCAATGGGCATCTTAAATTTTTCGCCCACTGCAGTAGAATTGGGATTGGTAAAAGCATGCGTAGCACCAGGGTATGTTTTCAGCGTATAGTCTGCACCGATAGCATCCATTTGTTTTTTAAAAGTAGCTACTTCTTCAGGTTTTACAAACTGGTCGGCTTCACCATGGCATACCAGTATTTTTGCTTTTAATAATTTTTTATCAGCAGGTACACCTACCAGGTTACCGTGAAAACTCACCACGCCTTTCAGGTCTTCACCCAGCCTTGCCATATTCAATACCTGTGCACCTCCAAAGCAATAGCCAATGGCGGCAATCTGCGCCGTGTCAGTCTGTGCATAGGATTTTAGTTTGGCCAGGGCCGCATCAAAATGGCTTTGCGCCAGATTAACATCTTTGTAAAAGGGCATGGCCAGTTTGCCTGCACTGTCGGGGTTGTCAGCGGTTTTTCCGTTTCCGTAAAAATCAACGGCCAGCGCTATATACCCCAGTTCAGCCAGTTGTTTGGCACGGCCTTTTGCGTAATCGTTCAATCCCCACCATTCAGGAATTACCAAAATGGCCGGTCTTTTTTTATCGCTGCTTTCATCCCAGGCAATAAAGCTGTTCATGGTAAGTCCGCCAGCCGTGTAGCTAACAGCTTCCTCCCTTATTTTTGGGCCGGTGGCAGCGGTAGAAGCGGTAGTATCTGTACTTGTTTTTGTGTCTGTCTCGGCGGGCTGGTTATTGCAGGCGGCCAGCAGGGCCAATGACAATACGGCGCCGGTAAAATACAATGGTTTTTTCATGTTATTTGTTTTGATGTGTCTTAAGGCATAGTTACAAACAAAGCCGCCCTAAAGTTCGGTGGATGGCATTTATTTGTACCTGCATTGGGCATTGGCTGCCTTCACATAGTAAGATTTATAGTTAATGGCTTTGGGATCCATACAACCTTCCAGGTTCAGCAATTCCACTTTTCTGAATTCTACCGGGTGGCTTTCTGCCTGCAGGGCAATATAGCCGTTGGCAAGTGCTGTGCCATCTTTTTTTATCCAGTCCAGCGAATCTGCGGCAAAGCCGCCGGTTGTCCAGGTCATGCCCGTATTAACAAAACCGCCGCCCACTTTAGTGTTTTCATACGTCAGCACCGTATCTCCGTTAATGAGGTGATGCACTATGGAATCTCCGTACACGACGGCTTCTGCCCTTACCCACTCGCCTGAATAAGAATTTTTTGATTTGGAATCAATGCAATGGGCTGCTACCGGCGCACCACCCATGCTTACTTCAGTGCCGGGCGTACAGAGATTGCCGTTATGCCTTTTTTCTTTGTCATCGCTGGCCAGCAGCTGCATTTCCAGCGACACCGGGAAGGACTGGTTTTTGGTAACAGAGGCGGCTGATTGGGAATGAATCATTACGCCGCTGTTAAGGTAGGCG
>JANPGT010000700.1:0-2612 GCA_031424135.1 Chitinophagaceae bacterium | reverse complement strand
TGAGCAAAGGCCTTCGCAAAAGAGGAATAACGCTTCCCGTCTTTTGTTTTCGTCATCTCTTCTTTTGCAAACTGCAACGCTGCTTTTGTTTGGTCCTCCGTCAAAGATGAATAACACCGTTCCTCCTTCTTTACCGCAACTTCATCTTGTACAAAGCGTGGATCCTCTTTCGCATAGACCTCCGCAAAAGAGGAAAACGCTTTCCGTCATTTTTTCTGTGACTTCATCTTGTACAAAGGGGAGATCATCTTTTGCACAGGCCTTCGCAAAAGATGAAAAGCGCTTTCCTTCTTTCTTTATCACCACTTCATCTTGTGAATAGTGGCAATCTTCTTTGTCGCAGACCATTGCACAACACGAAAAACAGCTTTATCCGGCGGAAACACGTCCGGCATTCTATAAACATGGGATCCCGCTGGGATCAATAACGAGTACTCAAAAAAAATCTTCCCAACAGCAATGCTGATAACCTGCTGCTCAACGATCCAGTAAGATGTCCTAAATAAGAGCGCTAAAAAATAAATACCCCTGCAGCATACTATACGCAAGCCCTCCGCTTTAAACCTTAAACCTTCTACCCCCCCCTTCCAGCTTTCCCCAAAAAGCGTTATTTTTGCCGCTTTATGGCCACTGACAAACAATCCATACGCGTAGCTATACTGGACATGAACGAAGATCACCCCAACCAGGGCATGCGTTGTATCCGCGAAATACTGAACCAATATGCTGAGGTAAACAATCTTGACCTCAACTGGGATGAGTTTGAAGTAAGGGTAAAAAAACAAATTCCGGATCTCAGTTACGATATCTATATCTCCAGTGGCGGTCCGGGCTCCCCGTTAGACAGTATTGGCAACGAATGGGAAACCGTTTACTTCAACTGGCTGCAGCAGGTAGAAGCCTGGAACGGCAACGACGCCAACCTGCAGAAAAAATTTGTCTTTTTTATCTGCCATTCTTACCAGCTGGCCTGCCGGCATTATAATATTGCAAACGTTACCAAAAGAAATTCTACGGCTTTTGGCGTTTTCCCGGTACATGTATTGCCCGATGCCAAAGCAGAACCCGTATTTGCAGGCCTGAACGACCCCTTCTTCTCTGTAGACAGCCGTGATTTCCAGGTGGTACAACCCAACCACCACCGTTTCCGCCAGCTGGGTGCCAGCATACTTTGCATTGAAAAGGAAAGACCCCACGTTCCTTACGAACGGGCATTAATGGCGGTGCGTTTTAACCGTTACATGATTGGTACACAGTTTCACCCCGAAGCAGATGCTACGGGTATGACCATGTACCTGCAGCGCGATGATAAAAAACAAACCGTCATCGCCAACCATGGCTTTGCCAAATGGCAGAGCATGATAGAGCAGCTGAATGACCCCGACAAAATAAGATCTACTTATACACATGTACTTCCTAATTTCCTGAGCGATACCATTGCGCATATTAACAGCAGCAGGAATTGAGGGATGGAATTGGGAATTGGTTATGTGGAATTGGGTGTCTGCATGGCCAACCTGTTACCGCTACAGCATTTTCACATTTCCACATTTTCATATTTCCATATTAACAATTTTCACATTGCATGTTGCCGAAAGGCCAATTCCCAATTCCTGATTCCCAATTCCTGATTTACCCGTAACTTCCCCCATCAAACTATCCCCATGGTACCAGCGCTGCGCAAAAAATTCAACGAAAACTTCAGCAAGGAAAAATATGAGGATTTCCTGGCAGACCTGCACAGTAAATACCCCGGTGCCATTGAGTTCAGGATAGCCGAAACACCGGAATTTATTGACAAAGCGTTTACACAAAAACTGCTGGATGCCTGCGAAACCATTGTGGATGTTATAACCGACCCGGGTTTCAAAGCACTTACCAACCGCAGTATACCCAAAGGAGAAAACGTGCCCAATGAAAATGATATCAGTCACATGATTGCTTTTGATTTTGGCATCTGTATCAATGAGAATTTTGAGCTGGAACCCCAGCTGATAGAAATGCAGGGCTTCCCCACCCTTTTTGGTTTCCAGGTATATTATCCTGATGT
The DNA here is from genome assembly GCA_031424135.1 of Chitinophagaceae bacterium. Taxonomy (GTDB): domain Bacteria; phylum Bacteroidota; class Bacteroidia; order Chitinophagales; family Chitinophagaceae; genus JACMLD01. The sequence goes on along the minus strand of JANPGT010000700.1, from coordinate 562 downwards.
GGTAAAAAAACATTTCGACATTCCCGTTAACTACACACAATACCTTGGGCAGTACAACCGCGAAAGCTATATCAAAGATTTAAAAGAAGTGATACTGGGCAATGCCCCGGCAGAAAACACCATCCTGCTGGAAATAAAACCCCATGAGCAAAAAACCAGGATTGATTTTTACTGCACGCAGGAATACATCGGCATTCAGCCGGTTTGTATTACCGAACTGATACAGGAAGGAAAACAATTGTATTATATCAATGAAAAAAGCAGGCAAAAAACACGCGTACTGCGCATTTACAACCGCATCATTTTCGACGACCTGCATGCGCAGAAGGATACGCTGGGCAGCTTTGTTGATATTACGCAGGACCTTGACGTGGAATGGGCGCCGCATCCCAACTGGTTTTACCGCATCAGCAAGTTTACACTTCCTTTTATCAAACATGCTTTTGTACCGGCCACCTATTTCCTGAACGAGATTAAACAGCTGCCTTCAGATCTTGAAAACTATGTACTGAAACCATTGTTTTCATTTGCCGGCCAGGGCGTGGTGATTGATGTTACCAAA
>JANPGT010000699.1:0-4140 GCA_031424135.1 Chitinophagaceae bacterium | reverse complement strand
TAATATCTTTTTAAGTGTCTATTGGTATCTCATTCCAAAATATTATTTATGAATACTGATTTTTTGAAATACCAGCTTATTTTTTCGCCGGATGAATTGTACCATATAAGTTATGCTTTCATTATATGGTCCTGCTGGCTGATATAGGTTGCTTACATAGTGAACAGGAATATCAATGATGCTTCCCTCAATGGAAGCGGCAACCAGGCCTTTTTCATTTTGCAACGCAACCGCTATAATTTCTTCGAGCTGCTTGTCTTTTCCCATTAACCTGAACCTGCCGTTCAATAGTTTTAACTGGTCAAGCATGTCATCAAAATCGGGGATGGGCCGTATATCATGGCAGCTTGCATGGCTGGAAAACCCACACAAATTAATCCCTGAAAAATACCAGGAAATCTACTGCAGCTATGCTTCGTTGTTATTCGGATTTATTATATCGGCAATTCCGGATGAAAATATTGCAGGACAGATATTTACGGCTGTAATTAAAGTCATGGTGCTCCATTTGCCAAACTATGACCGGAAAAATTACGTCTTTATTCGTGGCTACGACAATGGGCCCAAAAGCATATCGAAATGCGTGCATTAAATTATTATCCATAATTAACTGGAAAAACCGGCAAGGTTGATCCTGGCTGGCCAAAGGAAAATATGTTTAAATTGTCGTGGCGCCGGCGGGGCAATTCGGGTGGTTTTTACACCTGGATTACGCACAAAGATTTAGGTAGTTCTTGTCCATTCAGGGATGCCAGCTACTAAGGTGAATGATGGCTCATGAAAGTTTAATGCGAGGACTGCGTAAGACGAGGTGGAAATTAAATGAGAAATTCTGTTCAGGTTGCCTACGGAATTTATTTTACCTTGCCACAACCAACAAATACAGCCTGATGAAAATATCAATGGTCACCTTTTTTTTGATTGCCAGCATTGCTTTACTAAACGCCCAAAACAGCATAACGGTTATGTCGCCTGAAGGCAGGATAAAATTTTTATTCACGGCAGCCGGCGGGCGCCCTGAATATTCGGTTACTTATCAAAATAAGAATTTGGTATTGCATAGCACTCTTGGACTTAGTTTTATCAATAATGATTTTTTTGGAAAAGATATTAAAATAAGGCGTATCACCGCTACAGATGGGATTGAGGATTATACATTGCTTCAGGGAAAGACAAGTAAAGTATACGAAAAATATAAAGAAGCCCAAATTTCCATGCAGGAGCGCAAGGGTAAGAAAAGGGTGGTTTATTTAAGGGTTCGCGTATTCAATGACGCAGTAGCATTTCGGTATGAGATTCCGGCACAAAAGGATTGGAATAACTATACGCTTACAGACGAGCACACAAATTTCAACTTATCCGGAAATCCAATTGCGAGAATTGCGTTCCTTGAAAATTTTACAACCAGCCACGAACATCTTTATAAGGTAATGCCACTGAATACCATTGAAAATGATACGCTGATGGATATGCCCGCACTGTTTGAATTTCCGGGTAATATTTTTCTGGGTATCACAGAAGCAAATCTGGTGGACTACGCCGGCATGTCGCTGATAAAACGTAATGGAATACTTTCAAGTCAGCTAAGCCCTTTACCAGGAAAGCCGGTTATAAAGGTAAAGGCCATACTCCCACATCATACGCCGTGGAGGGTAATGATGATCAGTGACCGGGTTGGGGCACTTATTGAATCCAATGTACTTACTAACCTTAGTGACCCATGCAAAATAAAAGATTTGAGCTGGCTGAAACCCGGCAAATCGACTTTTCACTGGTGGAATGGAGACGTACTTCCCGACACAACTTTTGAAGCTGGTGTTAATTTCAATTTTAATAAATATTATATAGATTTTTGTTCAAGAAATAATATTGAATATCATTCAATCATTGGGAACCGGGGCGTTGCCTGGTACCAGAATGATGGAATTGAATACCAACCCGGGCCAAATACGGATATCACCAGGCCAAGGCCTGGACTCGATATAAAGGAGATTTGTGATTATGCAAAGACCAAAGGAGTAGGTATACGTTTTTGGGTTCATTGGCTGGCATTGTATCCTAAACTTGACACCGCATTTGCATTATTTGAAAAATGGGGCGTTAGAGGAATGATGGTAGATTTTATGGACCGGGATGATCAGGAAATGATTAGGATACAGGAGGAAATATTGCAAAAAGCTTCAAATCATCATTTGGAAATACAGTTTCATGGTGTATCAAAGCCAACCGGCCTAAGCCGTACTTATCCCAATGAATCTACACGTGAAGGAACGCTTAACTATGAAAACGATAAATGGGGTAATTTAATAACGCCGGATAACGATATTGAAATACCTTTTACCCGCTTATTGGCAGGACCCACCGACTACCACCTCGGTGGTTTCCGGGCTATGTCTTTAACAAATTTTAAGGTGCAGACAACAAAACCGCATGTGCTTGCAACCCGCTGCCATATGCTGGCGATGTATGTAATCCTGGAAAACCACCTCTCAATGGTATGTGACTATCCTGAAGCTTATGAAGGGCAGGATGGCTTTGAATTTATCCGCGAATTACCTACGGTTTGGGATCAGATTGTTGTTCCTGGTGCTGCAACCGGGGAGTGGGTTGCCGTTGCCAGACGAAAAGGAACAGACTGGTATGTGGGGACTATCACCGGTAATACTGCCAGAACAGTTACTATTTCATTGGATTTCCTGCAAGCCGGAACTTATGATGCAACAATTTACAAAGAGCACCCGGATGCAGCCACTAACCCAAATGCTCTAGTTAAAGAAATGAATACGCTTACTGCTGCAGATAGTCTTGTAATCAACCTGCCTGCGGGTGGCGGAGAAGTCATCAAATTACAACTACGCAGTAGTCGCTGAGTCTCATGTCATCACTTACATGGAAGCCGACAATTTTCCGGCTATACGCATCTGTAATTAAATACACATAGGCAAATCGTTCTTTCATCGGTATGTAAGTAATGTCGGTGACCCTAAGCTCATGCCCATGCAAAGGAGTGAAATGTGCCACCAGATTAGGATAGCAGTAAAAAAAGTGTTTGGAATTAGTGGTATGCGTGATTCTTTTTCGTTCCCGTACCAGCAGTTTGTTTTTTGCCAGTAACTGAATGAAAGCATCTCTGCCCATATGTATATCCTGCTTTTTAAAAAACGTTGAAGCATCACCAGCAATTTCCTGGTACCGCTCCGGGGTTGTTCTTTACGGATGGCAAACTCCTGTTGTAATATCAGTGCATTTCTTGATTGCTCAAAAAGCTGTAACCGCTGTTGTTTATAAAATGCCTGCCTGGAATACCTGAACAATTCACAGAGCATCTGTAGACTATTGGAACGGTTGCTTTGTTTCATTTGTTGGACTGTTGGGTGCCAGGCTTTTTTCTGATAGGAATGTTCAGCTCCTTCTCTGCGATGTTGATCATGGTGTCGAGAGCATCGGCTCTCATTTTCTCCCAGGCCAGTTGCTTTTCCGGTAAATTGATTTTTTGTTCTGCATCAGAAATGGCAATTTGTTTCTGTTTAGATTTTTTGCCTTGTTTCATTTGCTGAAGGTCGTAAGAATTTTGCCGTTTACTGAAGGGAAGATCATGAATCCCCTGGTGAACGAGCACCCAGGTGTTGATGGTAGAATGAAAGATACCCAGATTTCTTTCTGATATTTATGCTTCTGCTTACAATCCCCGAAACCAAAGATATTTTAGTAAAACATGATACTAACAACAGGAAAAGATTTATAATACCATAAGACCAACAAACGAGTAAGTTCGTGGCTTACTGTGAGGCAAAAAGGCTTATTGAAAGTATTAGTGTATCAGACAAGACCAGGCTGCTGCCACCGATACTAAAATCGCGTCGGTTCAAAACAACACTACCGGCAAAAAGCCAGCCTCCATCCTTCCGGGTGGCTGTAAAAGGCATACTGATAGATTTGATTTTACCTTTAACCATAAACTTTCCAACAACAATATACCCGTTTGTTTCACTGGATTTTCCAATTTTTTCAGAAGTGAATGTTATTTCAGGATAAACAGCAGCGTCAAAATACTCGGGTTTCTGCAGATGTTTATCTCTTGCATTGTTGTCAGTATTTACCGTAGCGGCATCCACACTTACCTTAAAATCTGATTCCGCC
>JANPGT010000698.1:0-11169 GCA_031424135.1 Chitinophagaceae bacterium | reverse complement strand
TTCTATATACTGCAGCAGGTTTTCTTCCGCTGCTACTTTTACATTAAAATCTCCCTGGCTTACTACCACGTCTATATCACCGTGGGTTTCCACACCGGTAAAACCAGTAAGGTTTCTTTGCGCCGTAACTTCTTTACCATTTCCTGTAACACGCTTACCATGCCTGTACCTGCAGGAAGACATTACCAACACTGCACATACCAATAAAAAAAGAGATTTGTTCATTTTATAATTTTTACTGCTTTAACCATTTCCCTGACTATTGACTATCGACTAAAGACTATTGACTACTCCACCTTCTTCACACTACCGGCACCGCTTACGTGCTGGGCCACGTTGGTAGCACCGCCCTTATAAGTAACGCTTCCTGCACCACTTACCTGGGCATCTAATTTCACGCTGGCAAATACATCTGCATCGCCCGCGCCTGAAATGTCCACCTTGGTAGTTTCTGACAACAGCTCGTAGCAATGTGCCTTGCCGGCCCCTGTTAATGTAAGATCAAATGTTTTCGTTTCCCCTTTCAGGTTTACCGCACCGGCGCCTGAGATATCTGCGCTGATGGCCGGCGCATTCACCTCCATATTGATATCGCCCGCCCCACTCACATCCAGCTTCATGTTCTCTGTATTCACAATTTTGGTAACCCCGGTAATATTACTGGCGCCGGATACATCAATATCGTTGTACACGGGTGAGGTTACATATACTTTAATTTTTTGAGTAGGCCGAAGATTAAAGCCTGACCTGCTTTTGATAATAATCCGGTCGCCCTGCTGGTCTACTTCAATGTACTGCAGCAGGTTTTCATCGGTTTCTATTTTCACCGGCTTGGTTTCGCCCTGGGCCACGTACAGTTCAATGGCGCCGGATACGTCTACATTCTTAAAGGAACTGATGCTGTGCTCCGTGGATTTTATATTGCCATTGCCCTTTACTTTTTTGCCCCACATATAAGTACAAGAGGAGGCAGCCACGGCCACTATGGCTACTACTAATAATAGTTTTTTCATGTTGTTGGTGTTTTGGAAAGTAAAGATTAACTATTTAACCGGTTTGGTAAAATGCTTTGTGCCTATTGGACGACAACAATGTATAAGAGGTTACAGGACAAGATAAAAAACAACAAAAGCCCTTTGACGAGCCATTTGTTGTTTAAACATTATCGATTTCTATCCAACCCGGGGTGTAAGCCGCCGTACTCCCGCATTAATTGCCGGCATTACCGGATCAACAGCGTACTGACCGCTGTTTTCCCGGCATCGCGGTATACCATTTTGTACATCCCCCGTGGCAAAGCAGCCAGTGAAAGCCGGGCCTGCTGAACACCGGCCGGCAGTATGTAAATCTTTACCATTCTGCCTGCGGGATCAGTCAATTGCAGCGTGGAAACATGGGTGGTAGTTTCAGGAAGGCTTACCATAACAAAATCGCTTGCCGGATTGGGGTAGATACCAAGTGCGGGAAGAATTGCTGCCAGTGAAAGCTTTATTACTTTACTGTAAGCGAAGCGTCCGTCTATATCAATCATTTTTAAACGGTAATAGTATACAGGAGCCACTGCGGTTATATCGCTAAATACATAATTGATATCGACAGCACTGTTACCTGCAGCCCTTACCGTACCAATGCCGGTGAAAGCATTGCCATCCGTACTTCTTTGTACTTCAAAATAGTGAGTATTTACCTCGCTGGCGCTTGCCCAATGCAGCAGGGTTTCTTTGCTTTTCCTGTTGCCGGTAAAGGAAACCAGCCGCACCGGCAGCAGGCCAGTGTTCAGGCTACTCACAAAAAATCCGCTAAAACCGCTTACCTCGAAACTTACTTCCCAATACTGCGCTGCCGCATTCCATACAATATTGGCATCTAAGGGATCAATTTCTACCGCATTACCCGAATAACTGCCCGGCAGGCTGGTAGTGCTGAACCCATGGTACTGGTACACCCGCAGGTTAGCAATACCGGCCGCATCGGTTGGCGCCGTCGGCAGATCAAGTCCGTGGGCAGGTGCTGCATTGAAATTATCAAAATCCTGCTGGGTGAAATAGAGTTTTACGGTAGCCTGTGCGGTAGCTGCATTGCTGACAGGCATAATATCGTAATGCCGTTGTACATAGGGCTGGTTGTTGAAACTGGTAACGGCAGGATCAATAGTCACTTTAAAAATTACCTCCCCGCTAAGCGCATTGCCTCCCGGTATAGGTGTTACTGTTAGTACTAAACTTTGGTAGGGTGTATCTACCACATTCACCGGGCTGGTGCCACTGATAGTCTGCCGTGTTCCTGAAGTAGAATCTGCCAGCCGCAGACCCGAAACAGCTATGGTATCGGTATACAATGTAAGCTGGGTAGCTACGCTATTGGTAACAGTGACATAGTACTGACCTGGCAACATGACTGCGAAACTGGAATCGGCTGTTTTTGTATCACTTAATATGCCATCCTTATAAAGTTTATAGGTATTGTTTGACAATGTGCCGCCGGCTGACACTGAAAACAAATTGCCGTTGCGGTGGAGTGGAATAATTGCCTGGGGGGTATATGATAGATTTAATACCTGAGGCAGGGTTTCCATCCCATCGAAATTAAATTGGTTTCGCTGTATATGAAGAACCACAAAAGGAGACAGAGCGGTCTGAAATGTGGGGATAATTCCACTCAATTGGTTGCCGTTGAGCAACAGATAAGTGAGTCTGGTTAATTTTTTAATAGAGTCAGTTATTTTTCCTGAAAGCCGATTGTTGGAAAAGTCGATACTTGAGAGAGTGGCTACATTAGTGATAGCATTTGGTATAGACCCTGTTAGTTGATTGTTTGATAAATCAATTGCTTCTAGTGAACTGAGCAGGCCCAAAGAATCAGGAATACTGCCACTTAGTTGGTTCTCTCTCAATGAGAACCTGCTTAATAACCGTAAACGACCAATACCAACTGGTATATTTCCACTGAATCTATTTTTACTGAGATACATTATTTCTGTGTAAGCCGGATTGCCAATAATAGCTGGCAACGGCCCTGCAAGCATGTTATCAGAAAGATTTAGAAATGATATTTGGGCATTCGTTCCCACAGAGTCGGGCAGGCTTCCACTTAGCTGGTTGCTACTTAAATCCATGGACGAAATACTGCGCAATCTGGAAATGGGAACTATATCACCCGTTAGCTGGTTTTGGCTTAAATCAAGGCTCACGAGGCCGTTTAAGTTACTCATGGAAGCAGGCAAAGAACCTGTTAGCCCATTAGCACTTAGATTCAACAATATAACCCCGCCAGAGCGTACTGTAACACCATACCAGTTACTGAGCGGTTGCTGGCTAAGCCAATTGTAATTATTAATCCAACCGGTCCCGTTAGTACTATTATATAGATCCACCAGCGAAAGTGAGTCCTGCACGTTTGCCTTTGTTGTACTAAACAAGGTAAGAGATATACCCGGTGAGAGCGTAGGAATAGTCCCCGTAGTAATAACAGCATTTGATACTTCCACACCGTAATTACCAGGCAGCGCACTTGTATAGGTTGAGTCGCCAGTTTTTGTGGCCACAAGAATACCGTCTCTGCGCCATCTGTAAGTATTGTTGCTTAATGTACCGCCTGCTGTTACTGAGTATACATTGCCGTTTTTGTGAAGCGGAATATCTGCCTGGGGGTTAAATGTCGGGAAGTAGGGATAGTCGTAAGCATTATTAGCAAGGTATTCCATTCCGTCAAACGTAAATTGATTATGTTCCAGCTGTAAGAATGTATTGGGTGGAACATTGCGTAAACTGGACGGCAGGGTGCCATTAAGCCTGTTATACCTGAAATCCAATCCATAGATTTTGGGCAAGCTTCCTAATGAACTTGGTATGCTGCCAGTTAGCTGGTTCTGCCGCAGAGCAAGAACATTTAATTCAGCAAGATTACCCAATGAGGAAGGCAGTGTTCCCGATAATTTATTGTTTATTAACGCCAGAATGGTAACCCTGCTATTATATACCGTTACACCAAACCAGGTATCTACCGGCGAGGCGGTAAGCCAATTGGCATTATTAATCCATTCTTGCCCATTGGTACTATTGTATAAATCCACCAGTGCCAGCGAATCCTGGGTATTCACCGCCTGGGCTTTGCCAGCAAGCGGTTGTAGAAAAATTATACAGAAAGAAACGAAAAGCAGCAGTTTGATTTTCATTGGTGTAGGCTTAACCGGTACTCAATTATTATCTAAAATAAAGATTTTGTCCGCACCCGGCTAATCACAGCCAGAAATCCCGGAAAAAATGTACTGCCGTGTAAATACCTGCTTTCAACGTGCTAACCCCTGTTTACCAACATGCCAACACCGGCTTCCCAAAACACCGCCCGTTTTCTTACCTTCGCGGCATCATGACCGAAAAGATTATTATTCTTGACTTTGGCAGCCAGTACACCCAGTTAATTGCCCGCGCTGTCCGGGAAGCCAATGTCTATTGCGAAATCATCCCTTTCAACAAGCCGGTTCCCGCAGATCCTTCCCTGAAAGGCATCATTTTATCGGGTTCACCCTTCAGTGTAAACGACGAAAACGCTCCTGAAGTAAACATAGCGGCTTTGAACGAAAAACTGCCCGTTTTGGGCGTTTGCTATGGCGCACAGCTAACCGCCAAACAATATGGCGGACAGGTAGCCAAAAGCAATAAACGCGAGTATGGCAGGGCCACCATGCAGGTGGGCCAGGCTACAGACCCACTGATGAAAGATGTCAATGCCACATCGCAGGTTTGGATGAGCCATAGCGACTCTGTACTTCAGTTACCAGCAGGCTTTGAAGTACTCTCTACCACGGAGAGCATTCCCTTTGCCGCGTTCAAAAAAACAGCTGCTACCCTGCCCCTGTATTGCGTACAGTTTCACCCGGAAGTATACCATTCTACCGAAGGCAAAAAAGTATTAAAAAACTTTCTCGTGAATATCTGCGGCTGCAGCCAGGACTGGACGCCCGCACATTTTATTACCGATACCGTAGCCGCACTAAAAAAGCAGATTGGCGACCGCAAATGCGTAATGGCGTTGAGTGGTGGCGTGGATTCTACGGTAGCGGCTACCCTTATCCACCGGGCCATCGGCGACCGCCTTTTTGGCATATTTGTAGACAACGGCGTTTTGCGCAAAGGCGAGTTTGAAAGCGTGCTGAAAACCTATGCAGCACTGGGACTGAATGTAAAAGGCATCGATGCCAAACAGCGTTTTTATGACGGCCTGGCCGGCAAAACCGACCCAGAAGCCAAGAGAAAAGTAATCGGTAGTTTATTCATCGATATCTTCCAGGAAGAAGCTAAGAAACTGGAAGGCGTTGAACTGCTGGGACAGGGCACTATCTACCCGGATGTAATTGAAAGTATGTCGGTACACGGGCCTTCAGTTACCATTAAATCGCACCACAATGTAGGCGGATTACCGGAACACCTGCACCTGGAACTGGTAGAACCGCTGCGCTCTTTGTTTAAAGATGAAGTACGCAAAGTAGGCCGTGAGCTGGGTGTACCCGCCGAAATGATAGACCGCCATCCTTTTCCCGGACCCGGCCTGGCCATCAGGATACTGGGAGAAATTACACCTGACAAAGTAGCCCTGCTGCAGGAAGCAGATCACCGTTATATACAAGGTTTAAAAGATAACAATTTGTATGCAACTGTTTGGCAGGCTGGAACCATCTTGTTACCGGTAAAGAGTGTAGGTGTAATGGGCGATGAACGTACCTATGAATTTACGGTAGCCTTAAGGGCCGTAACCTCTGTGGATGGAATGACGGCCGACTGGGCGCATTTGCCGTACGAATTCCTGGCCTTTATCTCTAACGATATTATCAATAACGTAAGAGGCATTAACCGGGTAGTGTACGATATCAGCAGCAAACCACCCGCCACCATAGAATGGGAATAAACATTCGCTAAACAGTATAAAAGCATTAAAGATTTAATTAGGATGAAACAAACGTTGTTGCCTGTATTCATTATTACACTTGCCTTTTTTTGCAAAAGCAACAGCGTTGCCGCACAGGCAGATACTGCCAGCAAGCGTTATACCATTGCTGTTTTTGCGCCGCTTTACCTGGATTCTGCCTTCGACCCTTCCGGCCAGTACCGGTACGACAAATATTTCCCAAAATTCATCAGCCCGGGACTGGAATTTTACGAAGGCATTAAACTGGCAGCGGATTCCTTAAGAATTGAAAAAATACAACTGGATATACAGGTGTTTGACACACGTTCCACTACGGAAAGCCTGCAGCAGCAGTTGAGCAGCCCATTGGCGCAGCAGGCCGGTTTAATTATCGGTCATGTAACACCGGCAGAAGCCAAAGTGCTGGCTGAAGCAGCGCTCCGGAAAAACATTCCTTTTATCAATGCCAACCTGCCCAATGATGCCGGCATCAGCAAGAATGCCTCGCTGGTAATACTCAATTCAACCCTGCAAACGCATTGCGAAGGTATTTACCGCTACCTGCAAAAAAACTACGGCACTTCCGCTGTTGTTGTTTACAGAAAAAAAGGCCAGATGGAAGATCGCCTGCAGAACTATTTCCAGGAAGCTGAAAAAAATACTTCCGGCGTAAAATTGAAAATGAAATTTGTTTCCATCGACGAAACAAAGCCCATTTCCCTGCAGCAATACCTGGACAGTACCCGGCTCACCATCAGCCTGGTTGCCAGCATGGATGAAAACTTTGGCAAAAGCATCGCGCAGCAACTGGCCACCAGCATTGACACCTACCCCACGCTGCTGGTAGGCATGCCTACCTGGGACGCCATTATTGATTTTAACAAAAAGGAATATAAGGGACTGAGCATCGTTTATACTACCCCGTTTTACAATGCGAAAACAGACAAAACCAGCGTAAGCATCAGCAACTATTTCAAAACCGCTCTTTATTCGCGCCCTACCGATATGGTATTCCGCGGATATGAATGCCTTTACCGCTTTGGCAAACTGCTGGCCGACAAAGGCAGCAACCTCAATTCCAGCATTGGTGAAAAGAAATACAAGGTATTTACAGACTGGGATATTCAGCCGGTGCTTGACAGGCAAACCATGGCACTCGACCATTTCGAAAACAAAAAACTCTATTTTGTAAAGAAGGTGGGCGGATTGGTAACAGCCGTGAACTAATATTCAGTATTGAGTACTTGGTATTCAGACCGGGCGAAAAGTGCCAAACATGATGCTGTATGGTCACCCGGTTCAGCGCTCTTCTGCAAAAATGTGCGCTACCACTCAGCAATTAAAATTCCAGCCAGTTTACCAGAACTTTATTAAGCTACACTTGTTTATATTTTACATAAACCAGGTGGAGAATTGGCGTACGTTTACAAACGCCGGGTATGCCTGTCCGCCTGGTCTAAATACTATATACTGTCTGGGCCGTGCGTCTGAATACTAATATCTCTACCCCATGCACCGTGGCAACAAATCATATTTACCCGAAAAAAAGTGTGCCGCCTGCGGAAGACCCATGGTATGGAGGAAGAAATGGGCAAAGGTTTGGGAAGAAGTAAAATACTGCAGCGATAAGTGCCGGAAGAAAGCAACCGGTATATAGTACTCGGTATTTAGACTTCGCGGAATCGGACCTTTAACCTGTAGACGCCTCGTCTGCATACTAAATACTAAAAATCTAAGTACTGTATTCCGGCACTTAAATTGAATTGGTTTGTCATGCCGCGTGGTCTTAATACTAAGGACTAAAATCTTTATACTACATGCCCCTGATTGAATTTACAGATAAAGGTCTTTACTGCGCACAGGGGCAGTTTTATGTAGATCCCTGGAAAGCAGTAGACAAAGCCATTATCACCCATGCCCATAGCGACCATGCCCGGTGGGGATCAAAATATTATCTCTGTCATCATTTTACAAAACCCATTTTGCAATTGCGCCTGGGCGATAACCATTATGAAAGCATCGGCTGGAACGAGCCTGTATATATGAATGGCGTTCGCGTCAGCCTCCACCCGGCAGGCCATATCATTGGCTCTTCGCAGGTAAGGGTTGAATACAAGGACGAAGTATGGGTGGTGAGCGGCGATTATAAAACGGAAAACGATGGCATCAGCGGCGCGTTTGAACCAGTTACCTGCCATAGCTTTATTACGGAGTCAACCTTTGGTTTACCTATCTACAAATGGCAGACGCAGGAAATGCAGTTTGATGCCATGCGCGAATGGATCCAGCAGAATAAGTCTGCCGGTAGAACCAGCCTGTTGCTGGCCTATAGCCTGGGAAAGGCGCAGCGGTTGATTAAGAACCTGGCAGGTAATGTTGACCATGTTTTTGTACATGGTGCGGTATACAATACACAACAGACACTTCAAACTGCCGGCTGGGATTTTCCAGTTACAGAAAAAGTAACCGCAGACATTCCTAAAACGTTGTTTCACCAGAACCTGGTAATAGCACCCGGCAGCGCGGCCGATAGTCCCTGGATAAAAAAAATGCAACCGGTGTCTGTGGGCGTATGCAGTGGCTGGATGCAGGTAAGGGGCAATGCCAGAAGACGAAATACAGATGCCGGTTTTGCACTCAGTGACCATGCAGACTGGGACGGTTTGCTGGCTGCCGTAAAAGCTACCGGTGCAGAAAAAGTGTATGTAACCCACGGATTTCAATCAGCTTTCAGCCGCTACCTGAATGAAAACGGTATTGAATCGGCAGAAGTGAAAACAGCCTTTGGTGAAGATGAAGAGGAAACAACACCCGCAGCACCGGAAGCATTGGATACAATAGCAGCACAACCCGTCAATGATGAATGAATTAACACCAACTGATACGATAACTGGAGCGCTCACCGATACAGGTGCTATCATGGGTATGCGCTTATTCATTGAGCTGGTAAATACCCTGGGTGAGGCTACTAAAACCAACGACAAACTGCAGGCGCTCCGCCATTATTTTGCGCTGGCAGATGACAGCGATAAAGTATGGGTGATTGCCATCTTCAGTGGCAGGCGTCCGAAAAGAGTGGTCAACGCCTCCCTGCTGCAGCAATGGTGTATCGAAATAACGCAATTGCCGCAATGGTTGTTTGAAGAAAGCTATCATACTGTTGGTGATCTTGCAGAAACCATTGCACTGCTGCTGCCCGAAAAAAATGCCATGCAAACCCAGCAAACATTATCGTGGTATATCAACCAGTTTATTCTTTTGCAGAAAAAAGACGAAGCAGAACGAAAAATTTTTGTGACGGATTGCTGGATGCAGATGGACAAGGAAGAAAGATTTGTCTTCAATAAATTAATCACCGGCGGTTTCAGGATTGGTGTATCGCAGAAAACCATGGTAAATGCACTTGTAGCCACGGTGCAGCTGGATGCCAATGTGATTGCCCACCGCATCAGCGGCAATTGGGATCCTGCTACCACGTCCTTCTCCCAGTTATTGAGCGAGGAATCTGTGTCTATGGATTTCTCCAAGCCTTACCCTTTTTACCTGGCCTATGCGCTGGAAGAAGAGCCGGCTGAACTGGGCGAACCTTTACATTGGCAGGCAGAATGGAAATGGGACGGCATCCGCGGGCAATTGATAAAAAGAAACGGTGAACTATTTGTATGGAGCCGTGGCGAAGAATTGATGACGGATAAATTCCCTGAATACCATGGACTGCGCGACCTGTTGCCAGACGGTATTGTGCTGGATGGAGAAATTATTCCCAGCATTGAACAAAAACAGCTGCCCTTTGCATTGCTGCAAACCCGCATTGGCAGAAAAAATATTACCAAAAAACAACTGCAGGAAACACCTATAACTTTTTTTGCTTACGATTTGCTGGAATGGGAAGGAAAAGACTACCGCGAACAACCATTGGCAGCAAGAAGAAATACCCTTGAACAACTGGTAACACAGACCAATTATGCCGGGTTAATCATTTCCCCTGTTATTGAATTTAACGAATGGGAGCAATTGAGCGAACTGCGCGCTGCCTCCCGTGCCATGGGCGCGGAAGGACTGATGCTGAAGAAAAAGTCGGCCGTGTACCAGGCTGGCAGAAAGCGGGGCGACTGGTGGAAATGGAAAATTGACCCACTGGTGATTGACTGTGTTATGATTTACGCGCAAAAGGGTCATGGAAGAAGAAGCAACCTGTATACTGACTATACTTTTGCTGTGAAAGATGGCGACAAACTGGTAAGTTTTACCAAAGCATATTCTGGTTTAACCGACAAAGAATTTGCGCAAGTAGACAATTTTGTGAAAAGAAATTCACTGGAGAAATTCGGGCCCGTACGAACTGTAAAACCCGAGCTGGTATTTGAAATTGCTTTTGAAGGCATCGCCGCCTCCGCCCGCCATAAATCCGGCGTGGCCCTGCGCTTTCCGCGCATGAGCCGCTGGCGAAAAGACAAGAAGCCTGGTGATATCAACACGCTGGAGGATTTGAAAAAAATGCTGGAATTGTATGGGAAATAATTGTGTTTGGAAAAGAAAATAGGTATTTTTCGTGAAACGGTACCAATGATATATGGTTTTATCCGCTTTGGGCTGATACCCATTTCTTTTATAGGCTGGATTTTGTACCAGGTTTTCAGCAAAAAGAAAACCTGGCGGGAATTACAACCTGATATAATGATGATTATCATCTTTATCATTGTTTGGGTACTTATCTATTCGCTTTTCCTGGACTAATTTTTCCTGGCATTGTCGGCTTTAGCACCAAGACCTTACTGTTTCACAAGCAGTTGCAAAAAACCTGCCGCCCAGCTTCAATTGTCTTTGGCAAATTTGCCATTGTTGTTTGCAAATTTGCAATTGCCTTTTGCGCCTTTGTAATGGCGTTTCGTGAATATTCAATTGCGCTTTGCAAATCTTCAATTGCTTTTGTAAAATTTACAGTTGGCTTTCGGGAATTTGCAATTGCTTTGGGCAAATCTTCAATTGCTGGTTCATCTATGTTTGAATGAAATTGATGATTGTTTGACTGTTTTGGTCACATGCGCTGCTGCTTTTTGGGCATGTTTGACTGTTTTGTGTGCATGTTTTACTGTTTTTGGCGAATGATCGGTTGGAACGCCCTGGCTTTTGGCCCGTCCAGCACATGTTGCCGGAGGCGGTTCAACCTGATAAAAACAAGTCTATCAACGATACGCTGTGCCGTCCACTGCAGCAGGTATTTCCTGTAGCTGCGCAAAAGGGCAACCCGGCTGTGCGCCAAAC